>DATLAF010000038.1:0-21018 GCA_035527635.1 Thermoplasmatota archaeon
TGGTGAAACCGTGAGTAAGGAAGCAATAATCTATCTCCAAACTCACCTAGAAGAACAAATAAGAAATATCTGCAAGAATGCAAGAATCGAGCAAAATAAGATGAATTCGAGCAGAAAATCAAATAATCTCCGAGAAAGAAAGAGATTTGGGGGGGGAATATTTAAAACTGTCGTAAACAGGTATATATCCTCCTCAACAGATGGAGAAGCGGGTAAAGAAGGACAACATAATAGTGATACTTCTTTGTCCGATAAGCAGAACACAGAGGTAATTATCTATGATTGATGAAAACCACATCGAAACATTTAGGAATTACCTACTCGATGAAAAGGGATTACAACAAGCTACAGCAAAAGTCTATGTCCGAGCAGTAGATTATCTGTTTAGAATAGTACAGAAGCCATACACTGATTTAACCCTTGACGATTTGATTCTCTTCAAACAAAAGATTAAGAAGGGAATGAAATCTGAAACGAAAGCATACAAACAAGTTGAGACATACGACAGCAACAGCCTAACTCCTTTCTATTGTGGAGTGCAATCATATATTGATTTCTTAGCCACACCACCAAGCAAAGGAAGAAAACAAGTGAATATTCCTTACTTAAAAGACTTCTTTAAACCACCCAAATGGGATAAGAAGAAAAGTGTAAAGAAGCACTTGAAACGAAAGGAATTACAAACACTCTTTGAAGGAATAAAGCACAATGCAAGGGCAACTGCAATCATACATCTACTCTTTGCCACTTGTGGAAGAATCTCTGAAATAACGAATGTGAATATAGATGATTTCCATAAGAAAGTGAATGAAGAGGGCAAGGAAGTTTATACAGTAGAACTATGGTTACAGAAAACCCAAGAGACAGATACCAGAAGAATCACCAAACCATGCTATGATGCAATCCAAGAATACCTGAAAATAAGACAGATGTACTTACCAGAAAACCCAGAGAAGATTAAGAAAGGAGATGAAAATGCTCTTTTCCTTAGTTATTCTGGACAAAGACTTACAAAGAATAGAATCTGGCAGATAGTTAAGGAATGTGGAGCAGACACAGGAATAGGCAGACTTACACCACACATGCTAAGACACACAGGAGCAACATATCTTGCTTCACAAGGATTTACAGCTTTGCAAATTGCTTCCCATACGAAACAATCTTTGCAGACAGTTGAGAAATACGTGCACCTTTCAGAAGAGGAAGGAACCAGCGACAGGATAAACGATGCCTTATCACTCAACAAGCCCACCTTACAAGCACAACCAGAAGTAACCGAGACAGATAAACTATTGGAACTTGAGAGAATGAGAGCAGAGAATCTAAGAACAGAATTAGAGATAGCAAAAGCAAAACGTAAGCCAGTAGAACCAGAGCCACAAAAAGAGCCAGAAAACCCATCCTACAGTTGAATTGGAGATAAGTAGAGGAAGTTTGTATTTAAGATGCTTAACTACAGACTTTCTTTATTTAAATATTTTTAAATACAATATGTTGTTACACCGTGTATGCGGGGCCTGTAGGGTAGCTTGGTCCATCCTTTTAGCTTTGGGAGCTAGAGACTCCGATTCAAATTCGGACAGGCCCACTTTTCGTTTTATTTTTTCTTTGTCTCAACTTGGATATCTTCTTTGATGTTGGCTAGACGTTTCGCAAGCTCGATGTTATGGGCAATATCGCTGCTTGCGTTGATGACCAGTTTCGCACCATCAGGAGAACCGCCTCCATGCATACACCCAGGAACGCCACTACCGATCGTAAGCCATTCGATTAACCGAGCGATTTTTGCGCGTGTCTCACCAGAGCAATTTGCTTGAAGGTATTTTTTCAACAGCTTTCCATATCGTTGGTCATTGATGTCCTTGCAGGAGGGAAGACAGCCTGTTTCAGCAATGCCACCTGCGATCTCCTGTGCAAGTCTCTTGGTTTCATAGGGGAGGGTAGCGACATGAACCTTATTGACGTTGGAGAGCATGGCGTTCGGGATCCATACTCCCGAGGGATGTTTCGTCCCAAGAACTCCTGCGGCAATCCCCATCCCAAACGTGGTTTCATTGTTAATTGTCATTTGGGTGATTTTATCTTTGAATACTTTTTCTGATAGCCCATTTGCCCGTGCCATGAGCGCAGAAGCACCAACCATGACGTCTCCTTGTCCTGCGACACATCCACCAATCGCTGCACGATACGGGGCAATAAAGTTCATCACTGCTTTCATAGAGTATTGATATTCTCCGCACACGAACACGCACTCATTTGGGATAAAGACATCCTCGAACAGGAGATATGATTGCGTGATCCCCCCGATATCAACGGGGGCGTCGAATCCTTCTTCTTGCTCTCTGGTATCACTGGGGCGTCGTGTCTCCACAACAGTCAAATTCTCAGCATCGCGAGGGATGACAAACGAGATCGCGTAGTCCTTATCTTCGTCTTTATACCCGGTCCTTGGCATAACAAAGAGTGCATTTGCGGCAGCGACACCGCAGATCATGACTTTCGCACCTCGGACGACGATACCATCATTGCGTTGTTCAACAACATGCAGGTTGAGGTCAGGGTCGCATTGATGCGATGGTGTTTTTGAGCGGTCCCCTTTCGGATCGGTGAGTGCACCAGCTAAGGTGATATCTTGCGTCTGTGCCTCTTTCAACCAGGTCTGCAGTCGTATATGATAAGTGGTCCCTAGCTCATGGTCCATGTCGTAGGTCGTCGCCCACATCGCGTTGATCGCATTAAACCCTGCACACCGTCCACCGGTACAGGTTCCCGTTAAATTGAACGAACATGAGTCGTTTCATTCGGACGTTTGCTATCATATCCTCAGGGCCTTGGATGATGGAAAGATACCGTGAGATGGGTTCACCGGAGAACTGAGACGTTGTCGTAAGAATATCTTTAAATTCTGGTTTTTGTGCCTCGTCAAAAATCTGTCCATGTCCTTCAATGGTTCGTTTTGTCGCAGGATGGGTGGTGACATCCTTAATAAGTTCTCCGAATTTGTAGATGTTTGATCGCATCTTTCGAAGGCTTTCTTTATACTCTTTTGATGTTTTCATACCTCATTACTCCGTATAGGTGAATTCCCATTGGCACCAGAGATCCTCAGGGTGTTGGTCTGGTGGACAGAGTATGCATTTCACAATAATGTCTGGGTTGAATTCTTTTGCAAACGCTTTGAGAAACCCAAAACGAACCGGTTTACAGCCAAACTCTGGTAGTCCTTTGCTGAGTTTGCTGAGTCGGGTGTGTTGGACTCGACAGCGAACGTTTCGGATCACGGCAGAGTCTTTCTCTACGGTGACTTCTTTGTCTTCAAGGTCAAGAGCCCAGGTGGAGTATTGCAATGCCTTCATCATCGATGGGATATCGGTCTTGGTGATCTCTAGGAATTCCTTGAGTTTCCGTGCCTCGATTTTCCCCATGACTTCCCAGACCTGGGCATCAATCTTTGTGGCTACCTCTGTTCCTGAGGTTTCTTCTATCCCAAGGAAATATAATCCATCCACAGCCCAGAGGTTTCGCAGCTGCAGAAAGATATAGTCAGGTAGTTTTTCTTTCGGAAGTTGTGAAATAAGTTTTACATCGTTGTTTCTACTCATATCGATTACTTATCCAAGGAAGATAGAGATAAATGAATGATGATTCTAGGAGATGAAACTGACGTACGTCACCCTATTTTTTCCTTTATCGCCGTAGTCAACTTCGGCAGAACCTCGTAGAGGTCACCGACGATCCCATAGTCAGCGGATTTAAAGATTAACGCCTCAGGGTCTTTGTTAATTGCGACAATTACACCAGAGTCACGCATCCCTGCGATATGCTGGATCTGACCGGAGATCCCGCAGGCGACATACAGCTTTGGCTTCACCTTATGGCCCGATAACCCGATCCAATGATCCTCAGAGAGCCATTTCAGGTCCGCGGCGATAGGACGAGAGCAACCCACAGTCCTGCCTTTAAGGACGTCAGCGAGCTCACTGACGAGCTTGATATCTTCTTTCTTTTTAAACCCGCGACCGCAGGAGACAATGATTTGTGCTTCCTCAACATTCACACCCTCTGATTTCATCTCATGGACTTTGAGGATTTTTGAAGGTGATTGTTCAGCTTCGATTTTCTTTTTAATGATTTCCCCCTTGTGATCCGGGTTCTTTGGTAACGGGTCAAACACCTTCGAAGGGATCGTCACAATCTGAGGGGGAGAGCTGAACTCTTCCACCGCGATAGCATTGCCACTGTACACGACCCGTTCAGTGGTCAGTTTCCCCTCATGCATGTACACCTTTATGCAATCCATAACGCAGCCAGCATCGAGTTTTGCAGCAAGCCGCCCAGCAAGTTCTTTACCATTTTTATTCGAACCAATCAGGATAACCTCATTCTTATGTTCTTTCATGATACTCTGAAGAATGCTGCTGTACTCCTCTGCTTTGAACTCATGTTGTGAGGTTTCGACAACAATCACAACGTCAGCGCCATGCTCGAGATACTCTTTTGCCGCATCCTCAGACCCAATCAGTACTGCGATGACTTTCTTATGAAGCTCTTTCCCAAGATCACTAGCTTTATGCAATAGTTCCAAGGTTAATTTCCTCTCATCAGAATAGACAATTACCATAGGGATCACCTCAACACTCCAACTTTTGCTAGTTCGTCAACGAGTTTACCAATGGAGGAATCAAGATCCTCTTGATAGATGATGTTCTTCCGTTGCATCGGGATTCCTTTAATGTCCATGGTATGCACCTTTGGATGCAGAGCTCCTGTGGACACATCAGTTGCTGACCATTCATGAATCGGTTTCGAAGACGAAGCAAGGATTGCCATAAGGCTGGGGAGCCGTGGTTGATTACTTTCCTTTGTCATGGTCAGCAAAACAGGAAACGACGATTCCATGGTGACTGCTTTTTCCCCAAGGTTTTTTTCTGAAACCACCTTGTTTTGTTCAACGGTCACCTGCTGCGCATAGGTTATCTGCGGGATATTCAGCAACCCTGCGATACGCGGGCCCATCTGAGCGGAGAACATATCAATGGATGCCTCACCACAAATGATGATATCATAGGCTCCAAGCTTTTTGATCGCACCGGCTAACAGATGGGCGATCACATAATAATCCGCTTTCTCTGGTGGGCTGACTAAGACTGCTTCATCCGCACCCATCGCCAGTAGCTCTTTTATCCGTTCCTTCGCATCAGGAGCCCCAACGGTGACGACCGTGATTTTGCCACCATGTTTTTCTTTGATTTTAATAGCCTCTTCACAAGCGTTTTTATCCATGTCGCTTATTTTTTTTGGAACACCAATCAGAATCGGTTTCTTCGTCGATGAATCCACCTTAATTTCTGCGACATCAACGACTTGTTTCGCACATACGATTATGTTCATTTCAACACTCCTTTCTTTTGTTTTTCTAACTCCCGTAACTCCTTCCTTTTGATTTTCCCACTCTGCGTCTTAGGAAGCTCTGTGACGAACTCGATTTCCCGAGGATATTTATACGGAGCAGCAACCGTCTTGGCATGCTCCTGGATATCTTTGACCATGTTTTCTGATGCGTTCCTATGGTTGCGAAGCACCACATAGGCCTTAATAATGGTCCCTCGCATCAGATCAGGGCTTGCGACCACGGCGCATTCCAACACCTCAGGATGAGAGATGATTGCGGATTCAACCTCAAATGGTGAAATCCGATACCCGCTTGCTTTGATGAGATCATCGTTCCGGCCGCTGAACCAAAAGTACCCTTCTTCATCCTGATACAGGATATCACCGCTGAGAAACCATTCACCGCTGAAGCTTTCCTTGGTTTTCTCTGGCTTGTTCCAATACTCCCTGAAAAGCCCCGGGTCTGTTTTCTTCACCGCAAGGACACCTGATTCACCAACAGGAACTGGTTTTTTGTTCTCATCGAAAATCGCACAGACATGACCAGGTTGTGGTCTTCCACAAGACCCTAGTTTCAGCTTCATCCCTCTCATGTTGGAGAGATACACCATCATCTCTGTCATCCCGATCCCATCATAGGCATCCAACCTGAACCGTCGTTTCCATTCCTTAATGACCTCAGGGTTTAAGGGTTCACCAGCAGAGATACAATGACGCAACGAGGAGAGATCATAGGTTTTCTCCGCGTCTTTTACCGTCAGAAACATCCGATACGCTGTCGGTACTGATGCAAGGTTCGTCACCTTGTATTTTTCTAAAAGTTCAAACCAATGCACCGGGTCGAACTTCCCATCATAGACAAATGAAGAAATACCCCATCGCCAGATGAATAAAAACCCGTTCCCCAGCGGGTAGATCCAGTTCAGATCACCGGTATGGGCAATAAGATCGGTTTCAAGGCCATTCTGCCAGAACAGGACACTAGGGTCATTGCCGGGGACCCATTGATGCAGATGCACCGCACCTTTCGGGTTCCCAGTCGTCCCAGACGTATAACAGAAAAACGCGACATCAGTACACTTCGTCGGTTCTACTTCAAGATGAGACGAGGATTCCTTCATCAAATCATCAAAAGAGAGTTCATCGGTTTGTGCGTCTCCGATTACAATGATATGTTGCAGGGTCTTGCAGTTCTTTTTTACCGCATGCACCTCTTTGACAAACCTTGGGGTCGTAATCACTGCTTTGGCACTGCTGTCATTGATCCGATATTCCACCTCGTGTTCACGGAACATGACACTGGAGGGGATTGGTACCGCACCGATCTTGACCCCACCAAGAAACGATATCTGAAACGCAGGAACGTTGGGAAGACGGATCAAAAACCGGTCGCCTTTTTTTAACCCAAGGTTTCGCAAGACATTCCCAAACTTGTTGGTAAGATTTTTCATCTCCAAAAACGTGTACGAAGCAGTCTTGCCTGCAGTGTTCTGCCAGTAGAGTGCGACCTTGTTTTTGTTCTTCGACGTCGCATGTTTATCGATAATATCAGCACCGATATTGTAGTTTTTTGGAATGTTCCATTTCCATGCGGCATAGGCTTTTTCGTACTCAAACTCCCCCATGTTTTTTTCACCTGTCTCATTGAAATTAGTATTTAATATGATGTATAAAGAAAGGGTCTTTATCCAAGCAGATTCGCAGAGATGACCATCCGTTGCACCTCAGAGGTACCCTCGTAGATCTCTGTGATCTTCGCATCCCTGAATAATCGCTCTACCATGTACTCCTTTGTGTACCCGTATCCACCATGGATCTGCACGGCTTTGATGACGGTGTCCATCGCGGTTTCTGAGGCAAACAATTTAGCCATCGCTGCTTCCTTTGAGAATCGTTCACCTTTGTCTTTCGTGTACGCCGCGTTATAGACCAGGAATCGTGCCGCCTCTATCCGAGTCGCTATATCTGCGATCATCCATTGGATCGCCTGGAACTTTGCAATGGGTTTACCGAACTGCTCTCGCTGTTTGGAATACGAAATGCTTTCATCCAGTGCTGCTTGTGCGATACCGACAGCCTGGGCTGCTATCCCGATTCTCCCGCCGTCAAGGGTGCTAAGTGCGATCTTGAAACCCTCGCCTTCTTTGCCTAAAAGATTCTCTTTGGGAACCTCCATGTTCTCGAAGAGAAGCTCAGAGGTCTGCGATGCGTTTATCCCGAGTTTATCAAAGATGCTGCCGACCTTATATCCTTTGAAGGTGTTTTCGATGATGAATGCACTCATCCCTTTTGTCCCCGCGTTTTTATCAGTGACTGCGAACACGAGGATAATTCCTGCTTTTGGGCCACTGGTGATAAACGTCTTGTCTCCATTGATGATATAATGATTCCCTTTCAATACGGCGGTGGTTTTCATCGCACCGAGATCTGAGCCAGCGTTTGGCTCTGTGCCTGCGAACGCACCGATTTTTTCACCTGACGCAAGAATCGGAAGATATTTCTTTTTTTGTTCCTCAGAGCCGTATTTCATAATAGGCCATGCTGCTAGTGAATTGTGAACCGAGGTAATCACCCCTGTTGATGCACATTTCCGTGATATCTCCTCAACGACGGTGGCGTAACTGATGGTGTCAAGACCAGCCCCCCCGTATTGTTGCGGGATGATAATACCAAGTAAGCCAAGCTTCGCCATTTTCTCAAGTATTTTTGTAGGATACTCCCCGGTCTTATCAAGTTCAGCGGCGAGTGGTGCGATTTCTTTTTCTGCGAATTCCCGTACCATGCTACGAATCATTTTCTGCTGTTCATTTAGTTCTAGTTTCATGGGAGTTGGAATAAAATCATCAAACATAAAGGTTTCTGTTATGACCCTGAAAGCCGACTCTATAAAATCCGTGTTTTTGTAAAAGAAAGAAATATAATACAGATACAGGTTAAAGAACCGCGCTATGCCGCTTAAAAAAGGATTGATCCACGTGTATACGGGGAACGGAAAGGGGAAAACAACCGCTGCTATTGGGTTAGGTATTAGAGCAGCGGGAAACAACCTCAAAGTCCTGATGATTCAATTCATGAAAGGGCGACGCTACAGTGAACTTGATGCACTTGAGCATATCAAGAACTTCGCGGTTGTCCAGTTTGGACGCGATGAGTTTGTCTCAAAAGAAAAACCAGAACAGATCGATATTGACCTAGCGCAAAAAGGACTTATGTATGCCAAAGACATCATACAAAAAGGAACCTATGACCTTGTTATCCTTGATGAGATCAATGTCGCCTTGGATTATCATCTCATCGCTTTACAGGATGTCCTACGTGTACTACAAGAAAAACCACAGACCGTAGAGCTGGTGTTAACCGGACGGTATGCACCACCAGATATCGTCAAAGACGCTGATGTGGTCAGTGAGATCCTTGAAATCAAACATCCCTACAAAACAGGAGTTACGAGCAGAAAAGGAATTGATTGGTAAAAGAAAGGGAGAGGAAATGTATGGATAAGAAAGAAACCCTTAAACAGATTCACCAAAAACACCTGGAATGGGAACAACAGCGGTACTCAAAAATAATTCAGGAAACCCCTGAGCGGAAACAGAAGTTCAAGAATCTTTCTGAAATGGAGATCAAAAACATCTATACCCCGGAGGACATCAAGGATCTACAGTATCTGAAGGATATCGGTTTTCCCGGGGACTTTCCGTTTCTCCGTGGTGTCCATCCGAACCTGTATCGGGGGCGTCTGTGGACGATGCGTCAGTTCGCAGGCTTTGGCAGTGCTGAAGAGACAAACAAACGGTACCATTATCTCTTGGGACACGGGGAGACTGGCTTGAGTGTCGCCTTTGATTATCCGACGTTATATGGGTACGATACCGATCATCCGCTTGCACGAGGTGAGTTTGGGAAATGCGGGGTTGCGATCTCATCACTCGTTGATATGGAGCTGCTGTTCCATGGGATCCCGTTAGATAAAATCACGACCTCGATGACGATTAATGGTCCTGCTGCGATTATTTGGGCGATGTACATCGCCAATGCGGAGAACCAGGGGATCAGCAAAACAAAAATCGGTGGGACCATCCAAAATGATATCCTAAAGGAATATATCGCGCAGAAATCCTATATTTTTCCTCCGGAGCCGTCCATGCGGTTGATTGTCGACACGTTTGAATATGGTTTTAAACACGTGCCGAAATGGAATACGATTAGCATCAGTGGGTACCATATCAGAGAAGCAGGGTCAACCGCGGTACAGGAGCTCGCGTTTACGTTAGGGGATGGCATCGAATACGTCAAAGCTGCGATGGCCCGTGGGCTTTTAATTGATGATTTCGCCCCCCGGTTAAGCTTTTTCTTTAATGCTCATAATGATTTCTTTGAGGAGATCGCAAAATACCGTGCTGCCCGCAGGATCTGGGCAAAAGAGATGAAAGCACTTGGTGCCAAAAAACAACGGTCCCTGTGGATGCGGTTTCATACGCAGACCGCAGGCTGCTCACTAACTGCGCAGCAACCAGAGATGAATATCGTCCGGGTGACGATGCAAGCGCTTGCCGCAGTCCTAGGCGGCACCCAGTCGTTACACACGAACTCGATGGATGAGGCTCTCGCGCTCCCCTCAGAAAAAGCAGTACGGATCGCATTACGAACCCAGCAGATCATCGCTGAAGAAAGCGGGGTGACCAGCACGGTTGACCCGCTTGGTGGCTCATATTATGTCGAATGGCTCACTGACAAAATGGAGGAAGAGGCCTACAAGTATTTTGATAAAGTACAACGACTTGGCGGGGTGATCCCTGCCATTGAAAAAGGATTCTTCCAGCGGGAGATAGCGGATAGCGCCTATCGATACCAAAAGGAGACTGATGAGAACCAGCGGATCATCGTCGGGGTGAACCGGTATACACTCGATGAAAAACCCTCGATCCCTATTCTGAAGATGGCTGAGAAAGGCGAGGAGCGACAAATCCATCGATTACAGAAACTCCGCAAAGATCGAGATGCCTCAAAGGTCCAACGACATCTCCAGCATCTCCGAAAGGCTGCCAGCGGAGACGAAAACCTTATGCCATATATCCTTGATTGTATCCATAGTTATGCGACGTTAGGGGAAACCTGCGACGTGCTCCGAGAGGTGTTCGGAGAGTACACAGAACAAGCGATTTATTAAAAAAAGGAGAAAGTATGATGAAAAAAATTAGGGTATTGGTCGCCAAACCAGGGCTTGATGGTCATGACCGTGGTGCGAAGATAGTTGCTCGCGCACTGCGCGATGCGGGAATGGAGGTCGTCTACACCGGTCTTCATCAGACAGCACAGCAGATTGTGAACACCGCGATACAGGAAGATGTCGATGTGGTCGGATTAAGTTTACTTTCTGGTGCGCATATGACCCTGTTTATCGATGTTGCAATGCTGCTTAAAGAAAAACAAATGGATGAGGTGCTTATCGTCGGCGGTGGGATAATCCCCGAGGAGGATGTCCCCGCGCTGAGGAAAGCAGGTATTGCTATGGTGTTCGGGCCTGGGACACCGGTTGAGGAGATTGTAAGCTATATCAAAAAGAACGTGAAACAATGACGGATCTTTCCACAAAAGTTATCGACGGTGACCAGCGATCGATTGCCAGACTTATTACCTTGGTTGAAAATAATGCAGCGGATGCGGTTGAAACGATGAAAAAAATCCATCCGCATACAGGCAACGCCCAGGTGATCGGGATCACCGGTGTGATGGGAAGCGGGAAAAGCACCTTGATTTTTGAAATCGCGTTAGCGTATCGCGCTGAAGGAAAAAAAGTCGGCATCATCGCAATAGACCCCACCAGCCCGTTCAGTGGGGGTGCCTTGCTTGGTGACCGTATCAGAATGACAGAGCTATCAACCGATGATGGCGTGTTCATCCGAAGTATGGGGACCCGGGGGATGATGGGGGGGCTGACCAGCGCCCTGTATGATGTCGTCGAGATCCTTGATGCAGCAGGCATGCAGATTATCCTTATCGAAACCGTTGGCGTAGGACAAGATGAAGTCGATATCGTAAAGATCGCGGATACCACGCTTGTTGTTCTCGTCCCAGGGCTTGGTGACTCTGTGCAGACCATCAAAGCAGGTCTGATGGAGATAGCAGATATCTTTGTCGTCAATAAAGCAGACAAGCCAGGTGTGGAACAAACAATCGCGGAACTTGAGTCCATGCTTGATCTGGTTCGTAGTCTCGACCGTCGGATCCCGATTGTGGCGACCTCAGCAAAGAATAAAAAAGGAATTAAGCTGCTTTCCTCAAAGATTACGGAACATCAAGAGTATCTGAAAAAAAGCAACACGTTTGAGACACGAAGACGACAGCGGTATGAAGCTGAGCTAGTTGAAATCATCCGGAAGAGGCTCATGGATTTTATCTTTGATGAAAAAAAACTGAAAACCACGGTTGACTGCTGTATTGATCAAATCTCAAAAAAAGAACTGGACCCGTACAGTGCCGCTGATCAGATTCTTGGAAAAATCCTGAAATAATTTTAAAAAAAAGAATGAAAGGAGATCCTGTGATTGAAAGGTTTTTGTTTTGATTATAGATTGGTTATTTTGCTTTGAATATAGGTTTTCTTTTCTCAAGGAACGCAGCCATGCCTTCTTTTTGATCCTCTGTTGCGAACCCGACGGAAAACGAAGCGATCTCCAACGCACATGCAGAGGGAAGATCGATGTTGGCTCCCGTGTTCACCAATGTTTTGATACATGATGTCTGAACCCCGGATTTTGCCATGATTTTTTGCGCAAGCCGTTCAGTTTCCTCTACAAGTTTCTCCGGTTCAACAACCTTATTGACCAGGCCGATCCGCAGTGCCTCAGCTGCATCAATCGAATCTCCGGTGAGCAGAAGTTCTTTTGCTTTGATAGCCCCAACCAATCGTGGGAGACGTTGGGTTCCCCCAAAACCAGGGTGGATGCCTAGGTTGATCTCTGGTTGCCCTATCTTTGCAGAACTTGCCGCAAGAACCAGATCACAGGCCATCATCACCTCACAGCCACCCCCCAGTGCGTATCCGTTCACCGCTGCGATATAAGGCAGACGAGAGTTCTCAATAGCCTGTAAGAGCTGATGCCCCGTTGTTGCAAAGGCTTTTGCTTGCAGACTGTTCATCGCCTGCATTTGTTTGATGTCAGCCCCCGCGATAAAGGCTTTATCCTTCCCGGTGAGGATAGCGACATGGATCGTAGCATCAGCTTCCAGTTCGCTTACAGCGTTGGTCAGTTCTCTAATGGTTTCGTTGTCCAGTGCGTTGAGCACCGCTGGTCGGTTCATCGTGATTGTTCCGATGCCGTTTCTCTTTTCGACAATGATGTTCTTATATGTCATAGGTTTTCACCTCGGTGGGTAATCGTAGAATCCTTTGCCGGTTTTCCGTCCAAGGTATCCGGCTTGGACCATTTTTTTCAGTAACGGACAGGGGCGGTACTTTGAGTCATTAAACCCCTCGTACAAAACGTTCATGATACCCAGGCTGACGTCAAGACCGATCAGGTCAGCAAGCTCGAGTGGTCCCATCGGGTGATTCATCCCCAGTTTCATGACCCCATCAATGGATTGCACCGTCCCAGTGCCGTCCTGTAGACAGAAGATCGCTTCATTGATCATAGCAAAAAGCACGCGGTTGGAGATAAACCCAGGTCCGTCATTGACCTCGATTGGGGTTTTGTTCATTTTCTCCGCAAGGGCTGTAATGGTAGCAGTCGTCTCTTGGGACGTGCGTAACCCGCGGATAACCTCCACCAGCTTCATCAAGGGAACCGGGTTCATGAAATGCATCCCGATGAACCGGTCCGGTCTTTTCGTTGATGAGGCTAGATCCGTAATCGGGATCGTAGACGTGTTCGACGCAAAAAGGGTTTCTTTCTTACAGATCGCATCCAGCTTCTGAAAAACATCTTTTTTTGGGCCGACCGATTCGACGATCGCCTCGATGACCAGATCAGCGTCTTTCATGTCCTCGAGTTTTGTGGTCCCATGGATTTTTGCCAGGATGTTTTTTTTCTCCTCAGGAGTCATTTTTCCTTTCTCAACGCTTTTTGTCACAAACTTCTCAATAGACGTCAGTCCTTTCTGAACGTATTCGTCTTTTATATCATTGAGAAGAACGTCGAATCCTGCCTGTGCAGATACCAATGCGATGCCATGACCCATGGTCCCTGCACCGATTATCCCTATCTTTTTGATGCTCATCTCTGTTTCCTCCTATCGTTCCACGATCATTGAGACCGCATGGCCGCCGCCAAGGCAGATGGTCGCAAGACCCCGGTGTTTCTTATACTGTTTCATCTCATGAAGCAAGCTGACCAGGATCCGTGTCCCGCTACTGCCGATCGGATGACCCAATGCGATAGCCCCGCCATGGACATTGAATTTTTCTTTGGGGATCCCGAGTTCCTGTATCAGGGCTGCGGAGGCTGAGGAGAAGGCTTCGTTATGCTCCACCAGGTCGATGTCATCGATGGATAACTTCATGGTCTGTAACAGCTTGGAAACCCCAGGGATGGGTGCTTCCATGACGTACTCTGGTTTGACCCCGACCGTGTTATATCCTTTGATGGTTGCCAGGATCTCATGGTTTGCCTTTTTTGCTTTCTCCTTACTCATGATGACGACAGCTGAAGCCCCATCAGTGATCTGCGAGGCGTTTCCCGCAGTGATTACTCCTCCTTCTTTAAAGAATGGTTTTAACGCCGTAAGTCCTTCAAGGGTAGTATCCTTGCGGATGCCTTCATCGGTGCTAAACACAACAGGTGCACCTTTCTTTTGTTTAATCTCAATAGGTACGATTTCGTCTTTGAACTTCCCGGTCTCAGTCGCTTTAGCTGCCTTCTGATGGCTGCCGAAGGCAAGCTCATCGCAGGTTTCCCTGCGGATATGGTATTTTTCTGCGACGATCTCCCCGGTCATCCCCATATGGAAATTGTTATAGGCATCCCAGAGGCCGTCATGGACCATGGCATCGATGATCTTACCATCGAAGATGCGGTAGCCGAAGCGCGCCTTATCAAGCAGGTACGGGCAGTTGGTCATGCTTTCCATGCCTCCTGTGATGATACAGTCTGCATCCCCCAGTTTTATAGCCTGGGTGGCAAGAACCACTGCCTTGAGCGATGATCCGCAGACCTTGTCGATATGGAAACAACCGACCTCGTAGGGTATCCCTGCGGCGATCGCTGCTTGTCGTGCCACATTTTGACCAAGACCAGCAGAGACGACATTTCCCATGATCACCTCGTTGATGTCTTGTGGTTGGAGATGGCCCCTTTTCACTGCTTCTTTTATGACGATTCCCCCGAGTTGAGGAGCAGAAAAGCTTTTCAGTGCGCCATCAAATTTCCCTTGTGCTGTTCTGACAGCGGATACAATGACTGCTTCATTCATTTTTTATACATGCCTCCATCAATTTCTTTTTCTTTTGGAAGCTATCTGGTGTTTCTTTAAAACATTTTCCAAAAAATGTCAGAGGATGAAAAAGAATATTATTGTTAAAACATGATGAAAAAAAATAGAAGGAAGGGAAAAAAATTAGGGGGATAATATGAAGAACATTAAACGTCCCTTCCTCCTCTCCTTGTGAACTTTTTCTCTTAAGCATCTCATATTTTTCAAATTTTTTGTTATACTGACTCATGTATACAATTAACATTTAAAAATCTTTCGACATTTTATTATATCGCTTTTTCTCGGAGGGATGACAGATTTTCGTTTTGGTATTTTTCCCGAGAAGCTTTATAAACAGTTAATGACAAAGATTAGCAAGTCATATCTTAACATGATATGAAATGGCAGGAATGGAAGGAAATGGAGAGAACGAACATACGAAGAAACTATCCTCGTTTCATCATACTTTTCCTTCTGAGCATCTCCTGCATCGCTCCTGGAGATACCGCAGCGACAGGCCAAAAAAATCTTGCATCTGACCCAGAAAACGTCGTAGAAATCCCTGCAGAAACAACCACCATTCAAGAGATGATTAACAACGCACGACCAAACACAACAATCCAGCTTCCCGCAGGGACCATTACCGAAATTCTGACTATTACCAAACCGCTCCATCTCAAAGGACAAGGAGCCACCCAGACCCTTCTTTCACCGACCTCACCAGCCAACGGATACGCCATCCATATCCTTGCAAAAGGCGTTCTTCTCAGTGACCTTGCTATCACGAACCTTGGAACTGGTCTCTACACAACCTGTGTAAAAGTCAGTGCGTCCAACACCACCATACAGAACTGCACATTCCACGACACCCCCATTGGGATCGCGCTCTGGGGCTCAAATAATACGATTTCCGGCTGCGAGTTTAGAAACTGCGACGACGAAGGAATCGTGCTCTTAGGCGCCTCCACAACAGCATGTACCAACAATACCATCACCTCCTGCATCTTTTCTGAGAACTGCGACGGCATCGAACTCCAATACGCAACACATACCCAGATCAACTCCTGTAGTTTTCTTCAAAACACCCATGCCGGCATCGATGCGATCGAATCAAACAACAACTACAACATCATCTCATACTGTACATTCACCGACAATCAAGCATTTGGTCTCTACCTTGCCCGATCATCAGAGACACTCATCACACACTGCTCGTTCTCCGATGATACCATCACGTTTGTCCATGCAACAAACAACACCATTCTCAAAAGCCAGATAACACGGATGCATCTGATGGATGATTCCACGCTTCTCATCGACCAATGCACCGATATCACCGTATCAGACATCCTCTCACAACAATCTTCCTACGAAATCCGAACAGAACCATCACCTGGAGAAAAAAAGACTCATCTATCGATCTATCAATCGCTTCTTCTTAGTTTGCTTTCTCGGTTTAAAACAGTACAATCACTCTATGAACAGATCCTAGAAGCACGGATGTAAAAAATTAAGGAAACATATCTGAAATTTTTTTCGCAAGTCGTAACTTCCTCCGTTTTGCCGTGTGAATAGAAACCAGAATTTTTGACTGTATCAAATCTGATATAATCCGATATTTTGTCATATGGCTCAGATCATTTTCTAACCCGAATTGTTTACAAAATTTATCGGTTGCACGGATAGCTCCTTCAATGCTTTTACAGATTTCGTTTTGATGGGTCAGAAACACCATAGTTAAGAGACTTGCATAGGTGGATGGTTTCATGAATGTTATCCTCCGATTTTCATATCATAGATGGTATTTGTATTTTATTGATTTTCTGTAAAATATCATATATGATATATATAATTCTGTAATGGGGAAGAAGATAAATAAGTATCGATTGAAGAAACTTTCACGTTCTTTTCATAAAATTTATGGTATTATTTTTTAGAGGCAATGGAAATTAAATGAAGATAAAGATTTTAGATATGGAAAAACCACAATTTAAAAATAATTGAGAAGAAATATAAATAAACAAAATGGAGAAAAATTTAAATGGTATACCGTGCTATATTACATAACAGGTAGATGAGGACTTTTTTCCTTCTTTAACGCCTTCCACCTATACAAATCCTTTCACTTTGAATGTAGGGAACGCTCGCGTCATCTTTTTTTCAAGTCTTACTAGTTTATTCTTAAACAGGTGCGATACATGTATTCTATTATTTTTTTCTCCGGTTCATCCTGGTTTCGTCTCCTTTTATGGTCCTTCCACAGATTTAAATATAGGTATTTTGTATTAAACTATAGGAGGAATAATCCTTATCAAGTATGAAAAAACGGTTCATCGCTGCGGTCATCATTGTGATTATCCTACTCCTGCTAAGTGGGTTATATTGGTTAGGGTATGTTCAGTTCCGTGACAACCTCCCAACATTTGTACCGAACCCTGGTACGACGCAATCGAATACTCCTGCTGAACTCAGAGGAGCCCCTCAGTTGGTGATTGGGAACATTAAAGGAAGATTCAATAAGATCTCTGTGGATATCAAGAACATCGGGGATCACGATGCGAAGTTGGTCAATTGGAGTATCGTTGTCACGGGAGGAATCCTTAAGCGCATCGATCTTCGTTCCTCTGGGACTCTTACTACCTTGTTGATGCAATCAGGGACTACGGTCATCACCGACCGGATTCCCTTGGGGCTGGGTCGTCTGGAGATCACCGTCACAGTGCAGGCATCAGGGGGTTCACCGGTGACACAGACCGCTCAGGGGTTGAAGCTACTATTCGTTGTGATCGGAGTGCACACGTAAAGTCCCCTGGTTTTTTTCCTCTATTCTGTTGCTAAAAAAGATTCGTTTTCTAAGGAATTATTCGTAAGGAAATAACCTCAATAGATTCTTATTTCTCTGCTTTGGATATTTATTTTTTAACTAACTTTCAAAACAGTTTTTCACGGACCAAAGATGCTGTGTTATTGATATCTGGAATATTACCTCGCGGTAGTACATCTTGTAAATCTCTGGTCCAAACACCAGATATATCATGTATGGCACGAGTAAAATAATCCATGTCAAAACGTTCTTTGTAGCCTGTAAATTTTTTATCAATCAAACGTTTATCTGCAATAACGCCCTTATTTATAAGAAAGTACAAGTCAAATAGATCTTTTGATTTCTGTTCTTTTCTTGTGATTAAGGCTCGACATTTCTCAGCAAAAATCTCAGTTACATCCATGGTCTTTATCTTAACATCAGTCGTTTCGCGACCATACTCCTTAAGTATTTTTCTCTCTTCGACTTTGCATATAGTAGATGCTTTTCTACTGAAATCCAAACGAACAGATTGATTGAGATTGTGTTTTATGGGACCTTCGTATTCGATCGTGCATCTGTAAACGTCTTCCTTCTTGCTTTCAAATTCATCCTTAATTTTCACAAATTTTACCTTGTCAAACATATCTAATTGTATGAGTTCTGCTAATTCTTTTTTGATTCTGCTTATGGCAATACCCTTAAAGTCAAAATCAAGGTCAACAGAAAAACGTGCATCTGGAAAATACATCTTTTTAATCGCAGTACCTCCTTTAAACACCATACGCTCTCTCATCTCGCTTTTTGATAAAAGAGACAAGCTAAGAGTAAGAACATAATTCTTTTCAATAATTCCAATAGGAACTCTTATCTCACCAGACAGACGTTTGATGTCATTAAGGTCCATCAATGGTTCCTCCAGTCGAACAGGCTTTCCTCAGAAATATTAACCTTTAAACCCCAGGTATGATCATACTGCAGTATTTTTTTACTCGCCGAGGGATCGAGCCATCTGAACCCCTTAAAGTTTCCTTTCAATTTTTTATGTGTATCTCTTCTCAACAAATCTGATTTTTCAAGAAGATAGCCTAACCGTCTTTGTACTGAGCTGGCATTACATTTTTCTGTCGCATTAATGAGATTATCAAAATTTATCTGATCTCTGGCGGTCCACAATCCTTTAAACAATTCAGCAACTCCTCCGCAATACGCAGGACGATCCAAGCAGTCAATTATCGTTTTTTCACGTGTGGCTATCGTAAAATAATCATCGTCTATCTGTTCGGTAGTGTATCCATAAAATTTTTTAGGTACTACGGTAACGAACTGGATTTTCTCCCCAAAGAATTCGATGTCTTTTTTTATCTTTGTGGTGACCACATAAATAGTTCTAGGAATCTGCTCGGTCATCCCCCAATAATGCAATGCAGTCCAGTATGAAACATAGTAGGTATCGATTACTTTATTTAATATTTTAAATGTATGCTCAGACCAGTATCCTTCAACGCCTGATTTAGCAGGAGCAAGAAGGTACTTTCCGCGCTCTATTTCAATGACTCTATGTTTATCTTTTAATCTATATATAACATTTTTAACAGATGCATCTGAGGTTTTAAGTATGTTTTTTACCTCTGCGATGTTGAATATCATTAGATTTTGTTTTTCCAAGGTGTATATAAGTTGTATTTCCCTAGGCCCCAGATATACACTTTTTTTACTCATAGTCTCTTACAACAAGACTATAATAAAAATAAAGGTATTTAACGTTTTCTAACCCTATGTCTCAATATATGGTTTTACAGACCAAATAAATTCAGAATTCTTCTTACAAGTGATGTCATATTAAAAAATAGAAATAACTAGTTTTAGGTGCTGGGTGGAAGTCGTAAAAGAACCGAGAGTACCTGTTGAAAAGCTCGTCTTTTAGAAAAGGACTCATGATACAAGCCGTCGGAGATAACATGGAGAAAAAAGGAAGCTGGCGGAGGAAGATTCGAACTCTTCGCATTGTTTATGGTTTAAACAGCGGCGCATATTTCTTTTCTAACACTTTACTGGTCAGCCAATAAAACATATCAAGAGTTGTGTTTGGGTGATCTGGAGATATATGACATTGTTTGATTACGTTATTCACACTGCCGAAATACAGCTGCTTCATTTCATCATAGCTGATCAACTGTTGATTCGAAAGCGTTTGGATCCCCATTTCCTGGTCCTCTTTGATATCATGGATGTCTTCTAATATTTGGAGTAATCCACCTAGTTCATAGACTGCTTTTCTTTCTTCTTTGGTCATTTTTGGGGCCATGAGATAGGCACCCGCCATGATCGTGATTCCACCTTTTGCAAGCGTGATTTTAAAAAGATTTTCTTTGGTTAAGGGTTTGTCAGATAATTGATAGATGCTCATGAGTTGACTGATGTGCTCTATGCGTATGTAGTTCATGAACGTTTCAAACGTCTTTTTGTCAACAGCGGATTTTATCGCATCGATTGACTCCTTAAATATCATCAGGTATTCATCGTCTGTTTTAATATCTTGGTCAAACATGATATACGTATTGAATTCCTTCAGATATTTCCGATAGAAGGGAATATCACAGGACGCGTCATAGAACATTGCTGCAATCATATAGTTCGCGGCAATCTTGTCGTTAAATTTTCCGTTGAAACAGTGTAATAAATCAGGCAGTGCTATCCGAAAAATATAAAAGTATGGTTTGAAGGTTTTTAAAAAACTTGCCTTTTTAAAGCTGCCAAGTCTACTTACGATTTGTTTTCGATAGGACTTTTCAGCGGCAAGAAGCCGATAGGTTGCAACGAGTAATAGCCTCACTCTGCTATATTTGGTATAGTTGATCTTATCTCCACGGTATTCTACAGAGCCAGGGAGGTTTTCTTCCCTCAGTAATATATCCATTGTTTCGTTAAGTTCTGAAAAATTCATTTCCAATGGATCTTTCTGTAGTATCTGAATAACTTTTCCCCAAAATCAATGCAAATCATGGTATATATATTTTTTTTATATACTTTCAAAATTTATCTTCATAATAGATTTAAAAAAAAAGGGAGGGACGCTATTTATGATGGGATTGTTATTATATTGGATGTTTTTGTTAGACCGTCATAAAAGGAATTGCTTGGGGTGATCGCGCATCTCCATTGTTCGCCTATATTTGTCTCTTCATCTACCATGGTGGAGCTAGTGCTGATTCCGTTTCTTTCTTGGAGGTAATCTTGATTGATTTGTTGCGGTGTCAATGCAAAAGGATATATCTTTACTTCATCGACTAAGCCATAGAGAAAAGTACTTGAGCCATTATATGCTCCTATGCAGAGCATTTTCCCAGGGCTTGCCTGGATATTTCCTGTTGTCTGATTTGTATTTGTCGCAACGAGTACTCCGTTCA
>DATLAF010000039.1:0-22735 GCA_035527635.1 Thermoplasmatota archaeon
GCCCAAAACTGAACCAGATGAGTATTTCACCTACCCCTTGATACCCAAATTTAAACGGAGCCGCTGTGTAGTATTTACTAAGAAACGCTGAAACAAAATAAATGACACTTACGTACAACCACAAGGTTTGTTCAATAAAAAAGAAAAGACCTAGCATTGCGAAAAAGGATAGAAGCAAGCCGCATCGAGCAATGAGATACATACGTGCCATCAGATAGGGTTTTTCCAGGAGAATTCCTGAGCCACCGCTATATGAGTTACGTCGTTCATTTCCTTTTGTGTCTGCTCCCTGTTTGGTATCATAGATATCGTTATAGACATCGGTTGCAAGGTGAAGTCCAAGCCCCATGAGCATGACAAGGAAAAATCCAGGTACATGAAAAGAACCTGAAATTGAAATCGCGGTTAATGTTCCAACTATCAGAGGAAAAACAATTCCGATGAGGAATTGAGCACGAATCATCTTAAAAATTTCAGGTACTTTTATGCTCATATATCTCTCACATTTTTCATGAGGATAGTTGGTTCTTCAATGGGTCTATAATATCGCATAGGTTTGTTAATTATTTAATGTAATGCATCTTCCGAAATTGGTAGAAAATAAAGACAAATAAAAAAGATTCAGATACGAATGTGTTATCTATTTAGCGGAGGGGAAGGCATTTAACTATTGGAAATAAAACTCCTTTATGGATTTGAAAAATTAATTGTTTTTCTATTATGAGATGTATTATATTGTGAACAGGTTTAATTATCCAATTGAATCATCGCTTTTATCTGTATACACTATCTAGTATTTTTTATTGAAGAGGTAGAACAGGATGCCAAGTAGGAGGATGTGGTAAAAAAACCCAATCCCAAGAAAAACAACATCCTGGTTGCCGGTCGTAAGTATTTTGTCTAGTGCCATAAATGTCCAGAAGTTGGGGATGATGCCAAGGATGTATTTCCAGTCTTCAGCGATGAAAAGCGAAAATAAAGGGAGGAAAAAGACGCTACCAAGCATTTTGAAAATGGCGAATGCTTGGATTTTATTGCTTGCAAGGTTGTTAACGATGAGAGCAAGGACCGGAGCGAAAATTGAGAACAGTACCGCAATAGGAAGATAATCAATAAATGAGATGTCGATTAGTCCTGAGAGCGCAGGAAATAAAAAAACAAAAATAAAACAGAGGCATACTATGAGAAACATACGGTAGAGAAGATAACTGGTTCGTGATATCGGCATGACTCGTAGCACCGTGAGAAGGTTTTCATCTCGCTCATCCATGATAAGGAAGGCGATGATAAATCCAAAAATCATCGGGAAGAAAATAGTAAACATCATAAAAAGGAGTGTATAATAGCCGGTGAGATCATACACGTTGTCTGATATCCAGGGGAGAATGAGTCGACAGAGAATAACTAATACGATAGGAAATACGAAGGCGGAGTACAGCAAGATTCGATCTCTGATGATATTGCGCATGTCGTTGACCATCATCTTACCTATGGATACCATTGCTACGCCCCTCCCTGGATGATGTGCGTGTAGAATGCTTTGCGAGCGAGATAGTAACACAGAAATATCCAGATAAAAAGATAGGGAACTGCGTAAGCCGTGTCGATGATGGTTATTTCCGTAAATGTCCCTTTGAGCATAATAAAGGAAGCCTGTGTGGGCCAGAGGTAGAAAAGCGTATTTTCATAGATTTTGCTTATATGAAGAAGTGGTGGGAGGAAGAGGATGATGAACGAGAACATGATCATAAGCAGATATTCGTTCAGGCTACGACAGCGGGAGACGAAGATGAATCCGATTAGGATGAGAAGTATTGAGGTGAGGGTTAAACCGGTGATATAATAGGCGATGTTGAAATCAAAGCCTTGGGTGAGCAGAAGAAACACCGTTCCAGTGATGAGCGATAGGGTGGTGAGTGAAATGATTTTTGAGAGGAGATAGGTGGAAGTTTTTATGGGTGTCACAATGAGTGCTTGGAGCGTGTTTTCTGTTTTTTCAAAGAGAACCAGTGCGCCAACAAACATGATTCCAATAAGCATAGGATCAAAAAAGAGAAACGTGGTCCGCATTTCAACGGAGTTTAGCATGGGCACTACCTTAAGCATGAGGTAGTAGAGGATAACGCTTGCAAAGGCGATATAAATGATTCGGTACCGTGATTGAAGGATGATTTCCCACTTCAACATGGAGGCGAGTTGGTTCATTTCAAGTGCCTTCCTGTTACCTTGATGAACACATCGTCGAGTGTTGCTTCTTCGGTATGAATGGTTTGTACCCTTCCACTGTTGAGAAGGGCAATAAAGGTGGCATTCGACCCAAGGTCTGCTAAGGTGAACTCCTCTCGAACAAGTTCTCCGTTGTGTAGGTATTCCACTCGTACGAGTTTTTTTCCATGTCTCAGTTTCAGGTCTTTTGGGCTTTCGATGAGAACGAGTGTACCATCAACCATGAATCCGACTTTATCACAGAGTTCGTCAGCATCTGTCATATTATGGGTGGTAAGGAAAATTGTGGTGCCTTTTTTCTTTTTATCATGGATGATGTTTTTTATCTGGCGGGCGCTGACCGGGTCAAGACCGGTGATTGGTTCGTCAAGGAACAACATTTTTGGATTGTTAAGAAGCGCTCGTGCGAAGTTCAGTTTGGTTTTCATCCCTTTTGAAAAGGAACCAACGCGCTGGTTTGCGTCTTTGTCGAGGTCGACCATTGCCAGAAGATCAGAAGGATCAACAGTTGTAGTTCGATAGAACGAGGAGAACAGCTCAAGGTTTTCAAGAGCCGTGAGTTTTTGGTAATGGTTGGGGAGTTCGAAGCAGACACCGATGTGCTCGTAGAGGTCTGATTTCCAGGTTTTAAGGTTTTTTCCAAGGAGTTCTACGTTTCCGTTATATCCTTTGAGCAGTCCGATGATGACTTTTTGGGTGGTGCTTTTTCCTGCGCCGTTTGGCCCGAGGAACCCAAAGATCTCCCCTTTTTTTATGTGAAATGAGACATTATCGAGTGCTTTCTTTTCTGCTTTGGGATAGGTGAATCCAAGGTTTTGTACGGTGATAGCATTTGAACTACTGGCAGGTGTTGAAAGAAGTGTTTCATCGGGAAATTGAAAAAAGCCTTTTGTCTGGCAGGACGGGCAGGTTAGTTCGATTTTTTCTCCAGGGTTTCCTTTGATCATAAAATTGGTTTTGCAATGGGGGCATGCGATTGTTGTTGTGGTCATTTCTTGTTCACATCCTCATCCAATTAAGTAAACCTGTATACATTTGGAACTTTTAATTTTTTATGTCATACTTTCCTTTTTGTAATTTCGGTTTTTAACCTATTTCTTTTGCTTGTCAAAATAGAATAATCCAATTTAACAATACGTCTTGGAATAGATTTTTACGTAATATTGTAGAATCTCTCGGTGACATAAAAATATAAATAGCAATATAAGTTATGTATTGTTGTGTCAAAATAGTGCACAACTAAAAAAAGAGGGCAAAGCGAGAGTAAAACATGACTAAGGACGGATATGAAATTGACCTTGGATTTATTATCACCAAAGCACCACTCGAATCTTCATTAGGTGAAGGGTTCCTTAGCTTAGCACACCACGCAATCAATAACGGTAAAACCGTAGGTTTCTTCCTTATCAGCGATGGAGTATGGTTCGTGAAAAAAAACCAAAAAAACACAGCAATCAACAAACTAAAAAATCTCATCGAAAAAGGAGCTATCATAACCGTGAGCAAAGATAACCTAGATGCGGCAGGAATCGAAACAACCGATATACTCGAAGGGATAACCATATCAGAAAAACCCTACCAAGATCTCGTTGCACTAGTAATGGAAAAATGGAGACGGGTGATGACGATATGAACAACCCAGAAACCGAAAAACAACCAAAAATCCTCACCATTTTGTTGATAAAAGGACCATATGTCTCAGAAGCAGCAGACATCGCATTTCAGACCGCGTTAAAAGCCAAACAAATGGGGTATAAAGTACATGTCTTTCTATATCTTGACGGAACATGGAATTCCCATCTCACTGGTGATAAAAATTATAATAACCCTGGAGACTGGTTAAAACGACTCATTCGAAAAGAAATACAGGTGACATCGTGTGAACGCTGTTCAAATGCTCGGGATCTTACCGAAGAAAATATCATCAAAGGAGTCCAGATTTCTGGATCAACAAAACTCATTGATTACCTCAAAGACTCTGATAAAGTCCTTACTTTTGGAGGCTAAGTAGAATGAAAAACCATTCGCTTCTCATCTATTGCACCCATGGAACATACGGGCGTGATGATGATACCTACGGGGCATTATTGCAAGCAAATCATACGCTAGCTTGGGGGATGGATGTTACGTTAGTATTAGTTGAAGATGGTGTACTAGTCAGTAAAAAAGGGCAGAATCCTTCAAAAATTGGACTCCCCAATAATCTCAATGAACTTACAGATTTTATTGAACTTGGGGGAAAATTACTTGTCGTCAACGAATCACTTGAGCAACGAGGAATTCGAAAAGAAGAAATCATTGATGAAGCAGAAGTCATTTCGTTTCGAGATGTTGTGCCTCTCGTTGAAAACCATGACCTCTCGCTGACATTTTAGGAGGTAGGATAAAATGGGAACCGATGAAGAAATAAAAATATCGACACTGGGGATGAATTGTCCCAAACCATTAATTGAAACACGAAAAGCGCTCAATAAGATGCAACCGAATCAAATCCTGGTTGTTGAAGGAGATCATCGCGTATCACTCGTTGAAATCCCTCAAGCAATCAAAGATACCGGACAAGAATTATTATCTGTTGATGATCAAGGAACAAAATGGGTCATCAAAATAAAGAAGGTGAAATGAGAAATGGTAGAAAAAAAAGCAATGACTATCCTGTTGCACAGCGGAGATTTGGATAAGGCAATTGCCGCATTTATTATTGCGACTGGTGCAGCAGCAAAAGGCATACAGACCACAATGTTTTTTACGTTCTGGGGTCTGAAAGTAATTCAGCAAGGCGGGGCTCAATCCGCAAAACTCTCCCAAATGAACATGGGTGGATTAGGTAAGATGATGATCAAGCGAAAGATGAAAAAGAAAAACGTCGCATCCTTACAAGAGTTAATTAAAGACGCAGGGGAACTTGGGGTGCGTCTAATCGCCTGTGAAATGACCACGGATCTGATGAACGTCCCAAAGGAAAGTTTACTGCCTGAAGTAAAGGAGATTGGCGGTGTTGGCACGTTCTTGGATGCAGTAACACAGTCAGATAGCCATTTTGTCTTCTAAAAAAAATTAGTGACCTCTGTATGTTTGAAAAAATCCTGGAAGTATCTACTAGGTTAGACGCTGATGATTTTACCTGTCTTGATTTGATACGGTGCATGTTTAACCTCAAAGAAACAGAAATACGAGTCCTGCGTTCAATAGATACTAAAGGTAAGACCGTTGTTCAACTTTCGAAGACGCTTCAGAAAGATCGGTCAACAATTCATCGAAGTTTGGAAAAATTACTAGCCTGTAATCTTTGTTACAAGCAGCGAAAAAGTGGAAAAAAACGTGGATTCTTGGATTATTATTTCAGTGTCCCAGAATATGAGATTCTTACAAAAGCAGAGAAAAATCTCGATTCATGTTATACAAAAATGAAACAGATATTACAGGAGATAAAAAAGGACGAAAACATATAAGTTTTTTCTGTAATACCTAATGGTTAGCTCCTGGGTTATCGACAAGGAGACCTAAGAAATTTTGTCTAATATCTCTGTCTGTTCTAAAATAAAACAAAAAAAATATAGAATCATATTATATTTTTAATACTCAATGGGGTCATACACTGGACTCAGAAAGATAGTTATGCCCAAAGTGAATAAGAACTCTTATAAGCAAACCTCATTATCAAAATCTGAGTAGAGTATGAAAAAAATAGCGATTGTGACACGAGATTGCGCAGGTGTAAACGCTGCGATACGAGCCGTGGTACGAACGGCAAATAAATATCATATAGAGGTTGTCGGTGTTTTCAAAGGGTACGATGGTTTGATTGATGGGAAATTTATTCCACTCAACCGAAGCTCAGTCTCAGGGATTATAAATCTAGGCGGAACAATACTTAAAACCTCCCGTTCGAAACGATTTCTCACTTCTGCAGGGCAAAAAAAAGCCATAGATAACCTTCATAAAAATAATATCGATGGCATACTCGTGGTTGGAGGTGATGGTTCGTTAAGTGGTGCTCATCATCTTGCCAAACACTCAAAGATACCTGTTATTGGTATCCCAGCAACAATAGATAATGATATCACGGGAGTTGATGTAGCAATCGGGGCGGATACCGCTGTGAACGTCGCTTTAGATGCGTTAGATAAAATACGAGATACTGCAACAAGTCTAGAAAGAATCTTCGTTATCGAAGTGATGGGTCGCGAAAGTGGGTATATCGCAATACAAGTCGCGTTGGCAGGTGGATGTGAAGAAGTCTTACTCCCTGAAAGGAAATCAAATATTGAGACGATGTGTAGGGAAATCGAACAGGGAAACGCCAAGGGCAAATCAAGTTGGATAATTATTGTAGCGGAGGGAAAAGCAAAAGCACATGACATCGCTTCAGTTATCACAAAGAAAACTGGTTATGAGACAAGAGTCGTCGTATTGGGTCATATCCAGCGAGGAGGTCATCCCACTGCTGTTGACCGAATCCTTGCAACGCGACTAGGAAATTATGCGGTAGAAGTATTACGAAGCGGAAAAACAGATCGTTGTGTCAATGTTAAAAACGACAGGTTGGTAACTATTCCCTTATCCGTAGCCATTCGGCCGAAAAAAATCAAGGTCACAGAATCCTATAAACTAGTAAAACTCCTTTCAAAATAAAAAAAAAAATTTATTCGACATTATAACGGATGTACCTAAAAGTACATAATCAGAATGTGAAAAGAGGAACATGTTATGCAAAATATTAAAAGTAAATTATCCGAAGTTCCTGAAAGAATATCTGGTCTTTCGGAATTAGCGTATAACTCCTGGTGGAGCTGGCATCCGGAAGCACGCATGCTTTTTAAGATGTTAGATCGGGCAGCATGGAAATTAAGTATTCACAATCCTGTTAAAATGCTGTTTTCTATCGATAGTGCCATACTGAAGAATGCAGCGAAAGACCAGAAATTTTTAGGCCGATATGATTCGGTTATGGCGCGTTTCCATGAAGATATGAAAACAAACACTGGCTGGTTTGTTGAAAATAGTACGTCCCAGGATGATTTGTCACTTGCGTTTTTTTCTGCAGAATATGGTCTTCATCATTCCCTTCCCTTTTATGCGGGGGGGCTTGGGTTTCTCGCAGGTGATTTGCTAAAAGAAAGCAGCGACCTTGGAATCCCTGTTGTCGCCGTCGGATTTATGTATCCTGAAGGGTACTTACAACAGCGAATCAACACCGATGGATGGCAACAAGATGATAATGAACCAATTGATAGGGAATCAGCTCCTATCGTCCGGGTATTGGATGCGAATGGAAAACATCGAGTAATTAAAGTCCCTTTTATCGAACCTGATCTTTTTGTTGAATTCTGGAAGGTCCAAGTTGGTCGTATCGAACTCTATCTCATGGACACTGATATCAGTGAGAATGATCCATGGAATCGAGGTATCACCTCACATTTGTACATCGGTAGCCCTGAGCAGCGTCTTCGCCAAGAAATCGTTCTTGGGATTGGTGGCGCAGAAGTGCTTCGGCAAATGGGCAGGAAGCATTCAGTAGTTCATTTAAATGAAGGACATACCGTGTTTGCTATCCTAGAGAGAATAAGGGAGAAAGTAGCAACAGGAATGAGTTTTAATGAAGCGATTGAACAGATTCGGTCTACAACGATTTTTACCACGCATACGCCTGTTCCTGCTGGAAATGATGTCATTCCATTCCCGCTTATGGAAAAATATTTTTCTGGTTACTGGCCGTCTCTTGGTTTGGATAGGAGTTCTTTTCTTGCGTTAGGTATCGACCCAAAGGATCCGAACGCAGGGTTCAATATGACTGCTTTTGGGTTAAAAGGATCATTGTACCATAACGGAGTCAGTAAACGCCATGGGTCCGTAGCTCGAAAGATGTGGCATTCGCTATGGCCTGAGGTAACAGAACAAAAAGTCCCTATTGATTCAATTACAAATGGTATCCATGTTCCGACATGGATCGAACCAAAAATGCAGCTTCTTTTCAATAAATATCTTGGGCCTGATTGGATCTCAAAGCATGACGACCCGGAGATTTGGAAACATATTGACGATATACCTGATGAGGAACTCTGGCAGACCCATTATTGGCTTAAAACAAAACTGGTGATGCGCATCATGGATCGCGCACGTCAACGATGGATGAATGGACAGCCAGACCCTAAGGTTATTCTCGCATCTGGGGTGTTACTTGACCCGAATGTTCTTACTATTGGTTTTGCCCGCAGATTTGCAACCTATAAACGAGCGATCCTGATTTTCCAGGATATAGAGCGTCTTAAAAACATCGTAAATGATCCTTGGAAACCTGTTCAAATCATTTTCGCAGGAAAAGCACATCCGGCAGATGACCAAGGAAAACGACTCATACAGCAGGTGTTTAACATTGCAAAAGATACTTCCTTTGGTGGACGTATTGCATTTATTGAAGATTACGACGAACACTTAGCCCAATATTTAACCCATGGTGTTGATATATGGTTGAATAATCCAAAACCTCCCTATGAGGCTTGCGGGACAAGCGGAATGAAAGCATCATTAAATGGCGTCCCGAATTTGAGTATTTTTGATGGGTGGTGGATTGAGAGATATAACGGTAAAAACGGATGGGCGTTTGGGGATAAAGAGGGGAATCGAAGTGATTATGAGGATGCTATGGAAATATATCAACTTCTTGAAAAGAAAGTCATACCACTTTTCTACGATAGCGATGATGGGTTATCTGTCAAATGGATTCAACTTATGAAGGAAACAATTAAAAGCACTGCCGCGCCCTTTAGTGCACGCAGAATGATGAAAGAATACGCAAAGAAGTTTTATCAACCTGCGTTTGAATTTGCATCAAAAACTCAAATTATTAAAAATGCTGGATGATGAGAACATCGTTATTCTGCTCCGATGGTAAGGATTCCCAATGAGTCTGTTCCCCCTGGTTTTTCCGAAAATCGACGTTGAGTGAGTATCACTTTATCATTTTTTTTGACAAGACCTGCATCAATTATAAAGTTAAGGATAGGAGCATGCCAGCTCTTGGTCTTGTTTGTCATAAAAAAAGGATATACGCCGCTGGAGAGATTTAGAAACTGGCAAGTGTTTTTCTGCCGGCTAAACGCTAATATCCAGCATTCTGGTTTAAAGCGTGAAATACGTCGAGCGGTGTTTCCGCTTGCTGTCGGGGTGAGAATATACCGTACTTGTAAGGTTTCCGCAGCCTCTACAACGTTCAGTGATATAATGTCGGTTACACTGCGATGATTATCACTGACGGTGCGTCTCAAGATATCCTGAAGGTTACAGGATGATGGAGTAGCTCTCCGTTTTTGTTCTGTGGCTTTCGCGATTTTCCTCATCATCGCAACGGTCTCGATAGGGTATTTTCCAATCGCGGTTTCTTCAGAGAGCATGACTGCGTCAGTACCGTCAAGAATAGCGTTTGCGACATCTGCTACTTCCGCTCGTGTCGGACGGGTGTTTTCTTTCATGGATTCTAACATTTGTGTTGCGGTAATGACCGGACAACCAGCGAGATTCGCTTTGTTGATTAGTTTTTTCTGCACCGATGGGACGTCTTCTAAGGGTATTTCAAGCCCGAGGTCTCCTCGAGCAATCATCACTGCGTCTGACACAAGAAGTATCTGATCGAAATTTTTCACAGCGTCTTTTCGTTCGATTTTCGCTACTGCGTGTATTGTTTTTCCTTTTTTCTGTGCATGTTCTTTTACTTGAAGGATATCGTTTGCATTTTGGATAAACGATACACCGAATGTGTCAACTCCTTCTTTTAACCCGAAATCAATAAATTCAAGGTCTTTTTGTGTTACCGCATCGAGAAACAAGCTTGCCCCTGGTAGATTCACTCCTTTTGATGAATACAATGCACCACCGATAATTACCTTGCATCGAACTTCATCGTGTACGATAGCTTGGACTTTTAGTTGAATAAATCCATCGTTGAAATAAATTGTTTGTCCTTTGGAAACACTTTTTGTTAATTGGCTGTATCTCACTGGTATGAGCGTGTTTGTCCCATGAATATCTTGTGAAGTGAGTGTAATTTGTGTATTTTTCTTAAGAATGGAAGGTTCAGATGCTAAGGTTCCTATTCTGATTTTTGAACCGGGAAGATCGATAAGGATTGTAATTGTTTTTTCTAACTCAGCAGCTATTTTCTTAATCTGTCGAATATCCTTTCTATGCTCTGTAGAGGTGCCAAAAGAAAAATTGAGTCGAGCGACATTCATCCCATTTTTTAGTAATTCTTCTAAAACATTTGGGGATCGAGATGCAGGGCCAATAGTACATACAATTTTTGTTTTATGAGACGGCAATTTTATTTTTCGATGAACTTGTTTGTTGGTCATGGTATTCACTGGTTTTAGGACTTGGCAGGTGTTCGTCGCTTAAATATTATGTCTCTGTGGTTCAGTAGACGATAAAACCGAACTTTTAAGAAGTCTGTGATTACAAAAGCAAGAAGAGCGTAGCCCCATACAAAAAGAGCGAAACCCCAACCCATGGCAGATAATAAGATACCGTAGACCGTTAGTATAGTGGCGGTTAGTTGTGTTCCGATAACTGCGAGAAACAGGGGTTTTGCTGGTCGTATTGACCAGAACGGGCCTTTCGTACGAGCAACAAACAATGTCAGATGACCTGCAACTGAAAGTTTCAGATAGATGAATGATTGCAGGATTGTAGGGCTGAGATTGAAAACCTCTCTGCCGATGTATAGAATTCCGAATGAGGAAATCACACCAACTACTCCAAGAAATGTTGCAATGCCAAGTAATGTTCCCATATTCCATTTTTCAGGGTCATTGGAATATTTGACATTATCGTATGCAATAGTCATAATTGGCAAATCATTCAAAATCGCTAATAATACAATCATTAGGGCTGTTATAGGATAAAATCCAAATACAATGATAGATAGCGTAATAAAAAATAATACGCGAATTGTTTCCGTCATTCGATAGATTGCGTAGTTGTTCATACGCTGAAAAATCTTGCGACTTTCTTTAATGGCATCAATAATAACGGATAATCCAGGTTTTGTCAGAACAATATCGGCAGCGGATTTTGCTGCATCGGTTGCACCAGCAACCGCGATTCCTGCATCCGCTTTTTTCAAGGCTGGAGCATCGTTGACACCATCTCCGGTCATACCGACGATATGGCCTTTATGTTGTAGAAGTTCGACGATACGATATTTATGTTCAGGGAAAACCTGAGCAAACCCATCGGCACTTTCCACAGCACGTTGCGCTTCACTGTCGTTTTTATCAAGAAATAATGAAGCAGGCATGATATGGGAGCCTAAACCGACCTCTTTTGCAATTTCTGAAGCTATGGCAGCATGATCACCCGTAACCATCTTGACATTGACTCCCATGGACTCCGCTGTTTTTATTGTTACAGCAGAGTCTTCTCTCGGCGGATCGTACATACCGATAAGACCGATAAATTGCCATTTGTTCTGTGCATCTGTTTTTGCGACACCAAGAGCACGATAGCCTTTCAACGCAAAGGAATTCACTGTTTCGTTAGCTGTATCGGTCTCTGTTTTTTTGTTGGTTGCAAGCGATAGGATTATTTGTGGTGCTCCTTTCGTCACCTGAATTTTGTTCCCCTGTGCATCCTCAAGTGAGACTTCGGTTCGTTTCGAGACCGGGTCAAATGGTGTGAATTTGATGATTTTATATGTTTTGATGATGTCCGCGTGTGTCTCTAGAGTTTTTGTAATAATCGCGCTATCGATCGGGTCCTGGTCTTCTGCGCGAGATGCTAATGTTCCAAATATAAGGACGTCGTCTGCACTGAATTGTGAGAACGGTTGAACGTCGCCAATGGTGAGTTCATTTTTCGTAATTGTACCTGTTTTATCGGCACAGAGTACATCCATACCCGCCATTTCCTCGATGGAAACCAACTTACTTACGATAGCTTCTTTTTTAGCTAATGCAATTGCACCTACGGCCATGGTTACTGAAAGGACCGCGGGAAGGGCAGCTGGTATTGCCGCCACCGTCAGAATGAGTGCATATTGCAAGGTTTCTAACAGACTTTCATGTCTAAACAATGCGACAAAGAAAATTAAGGTGACAAGGAGGACAGCGAGAACAATTAAGTAATTACCGATTTTTAGAATGGCTTTTTGGAAATGACTTTGGGTCTTTGCCTCTTCAACGAGTTTCGTTGTCTTGCCAAAGTATGTGCTAATACCTGTGCTTGCTACTACAGCATCCATTTCTCCTTGGCGGATAATAGAACCTGCGTAAGCGACATCTGAGACATGTTTTTCTACTGGTAACGACTCACCGGTCAATGCTGATTCATCGATAGAGAGATAATCGCCATCCATGAGTTTGATATCCGCTGGGACAATGTCACCGAGACGAACACGGACAATATCTCCCGGCACCAGTTCTTTCGCAGCTACTTGTATCCATTTTCCATCACGTAGCACCCGTGCATTTAGCGCAAGTTTCTGTTTTAATAATTCAATGGCATTATCTGCTTTATATTCCTGCCAGAATCCCACTACCGCATTGATCATAAGTAATGTTAAGATAATAAAAAAATCCTCCCAATGATTGATGATTGCAGACATCACTACTGCTGCTTCGATCATCCATGGGATGGGTCCCCAGAAATATCGTAAAAATTTCACTACAGGATTAACTTTCTTTTCAGGGATTTCATTAAGACCATATTGTTGGATTCGTTTTTGTACCTCAGATGTTGACAATCCCTCTTTAGTAGATGAGGGTTTTTGTAATAATTCGGATACTTGAATTTTTTTTATTTCTTCTGAATCCATAGAACCAACTTCTTATAAATTCTCCCTTTTTTATCCAACAGTTGTTATCTCCAGCATGAATAAAAATATATTGTAGAGGTCTCATATGAAGAGGGGTTTTGAAGGAGATTTCAACTCTTAGATGCTTAGACCCGATCTGCTATCATCAACGCTGGTTTTTTTTCAATTTATTTTACAATGATGTTAAAAACACGCTGTTGCAGACTTCCTCTAAATTCTTTGATAAAATGTTAAGATTGCTTAAGAGTATAATAAAATAGACAAAATTTAAGTCAGTTGTTTCCATACTGGTATCATAGTAAAATCGATAATGGTGGAATTGAAATAAGAGATAAAAAAACAGATACGAATTCATATCTTGAAATTAGGGAAAAAGAGGATATTAACAATCTTGTTATAAAAAAGACTACCCGAGGTTTAACTGTTTATTTTCATGGCAGAAATTACAATCTTGTTTTTCCAACAAACACATGGAATACACTTCCTGCTGAATTAAAAGACTACTTCGCACAAGAATTTGGTTTCATATCAACAGCAACAATGCCTCTTATCTCAGAAATCGGCAACGTAAATTATAACACACCAACACCTCTTTTTGAAGCTGATATAAAAGAAATTATTTCACGTCAAATCCCTGGGGTCGCAGATGATTATGATCTTGACGCACAAAAAACAATTGAACGATTTGAAAATATACACTACTCGTTTACAGGAACAACCAACATAGATGCAGAGGCCAATGCTTCTGATGGTGCGATATCACTTCTTTCATGCGGTAAAGATAGTTTACTTACCTTGGGATTTGCGCGGGAACTTGACATCGATATTACACCGATTCATATTAACGATACGACGACCCCATATGAAAACAGTGTTTCACTGAAAACCGTAAAGACGATTGTAAAAAACCTGAAGATCAACATCCACGTGATAACAAATAATATTGAGAATCTGAATGACTTTGAGACATGGAATAAACCGCCATCCTGCTTAGGGTATTCGCATATGATAACTGGATTTTGTCATCTTGCACTGCCCTATCTTCACAACAATGCATCGATGGTGCTACTAGGTAACCAACAGAACATGAATTTTTCGTTTAAGACAAAACAGGATTATGTCGGGTATCCTTCATATGATCAGACAACGACAGCAAGACATCAGCAGGAAAAAATGCTTCAACATCTCAACAAACAATATCGGGTACTTAGTTTGGTTGAGCCTTTAACTGATATCGCAGAAATGAAAATCCTCTTTTCACGATATCCTGAATTAGCAAAATATGAGTTCTCCTGTAATTGCTTATACGGTACAATTGAGAAACGATGGTGTCATGCATGCAACAAATGTGCACGACTAAGCCTATTCATGCTTGCGCATGGTATTGATCTAAAAAATGTGGGTTTGCGTAGTATGCTTTCACGTCGATTCATGGATTATTATGCACTTTTCGGTTTGAATGCTGAGATTGACAGATATGAGAAAAGCATTGAAGCAAGAGACCAGCAGTTACTCGCGTTTTATATGGCATATAAAAATGGTGTGAAAGGGCAGCTTATCGATGTGTTTAAAAAAATGTTTCTCTCTGAGGCAGTTCGTCGTGAGGATGAATTGCGAAAAAAGTTCTTCAAGAGTTATAAAACAGATTTGCCTTCCAATCTTCACACAAAATTATATTCAATATTAAAAGAGGAACTACAGGATTTACGATAACTTTTTTAAAAGATTCTTATTATACGAAGGATATACTAAACCCTTTTATAAGAATGCATGATTTTCAAATGAGCATTTCTACGGTGGTATTACCAATGAATAAAGTAGATGGACATAAACATATACTCCCGACTCGTGAAGGCTGGGCCGTCCGAGCTGCTGGGTCAGAGGGAGCATCAAAAATATTTCAAACACGAGCAGAAGCCGTCCAGTACGCCAAGGAAATAGCAGCACAACATAATGTCTGTATCGTTGTTCATGACGAAGAAGGAAAATTTGAAGACTTCCACTGCGAACCTGAAGTAAAAAATCAGTTTGTTATAAAAAAAAAACAGGGGTGGGCTGTTGTTGCTGAATGCGGAACCGAAGTAGAAAAAATATTCAATCGAAAAGGTGAAGCGATGGCGTATGCCTATGATCTTGCGACAAAACATAACGTTTGTATGCTCATTCTTGATAAAGAAGGAAATTTCCAAAGTAAAACCTGTCCACCCGATGGTCATCCAGGGATTTTAGATGTGTTTCGAATGAAACTAAAACTATGAGACAAACACCAACCATTTTTATTTTTCTTCTATTGATTGATCATTTTTATAGAGAGTAACTATATCGGGATTTAACACCCACGAATACATATTTTCTTTTTTGATCTCTACATCTTTAGAGAAAAAACAGCTTCCACGGGGACTTATTTACTTTGAACTTGACGGGTAATCTCCTGGGCCCAAGCTTTTGCCTTCTCAGGCGTCATAGTCTCCTTTTGACCATCTAGCTTGGCCCATTTCTCGGGAATCTTTCCCGGGAAAGAAACCAGAGACGTGGGCTTGAGATTATACTTTTCTACTAATGGGTGTAAAAATTTTTCGACAGCCTTATCGGGTTCTTCAATCGCCGTACCACTTGACAAGAACATGAACAGATGCTTATCGCTGAGTGCTTTTTGTTTCAGGACTTTCTTCCAAGGTCGATAAACCCTAAACATCCGCACGCCGGTCCCCAGAACAACAGTGTCAAAAGCTGCGACTTCAGGGATGTCCTGCGCAAGATTGCATATATCAACCACGAGTCTGTTCTCCGTGAGCGTTTCTGCGATTATCTTAGCGCATTCCTCAGATGCTCCACCCTTTGTAAAGTATGCCACAAGTGTCTTACTATTCATCACCACTACACGACGGGAGATTTCCTCATAGCTTTAAGAACATTCCTATCACTGGAATGTAGAGCATTTTCAGAGAGAATTGTAAATACCCAAGGTACGCTAATAAAAGGCATACTCCTGTCTGCAAAGGAACAGGAATTTTTTATTTTTTTAGTTAATTTTAAGTTATTCATAGCTATTATAATAGATGGTTTATGCAGTATTATGTTTATGTTATCAAGCTTACTAATGATGTCTTGAAGTCACGTAAGTTTAGGCGTTATAATCCAGATATGATTCCGGGTTATCCTTGTTTTTATGTTGGTCAGAGTTGTCATCCTCCTGAGACTCGTTTCTGGCAACATAAAAAAGGGTATAAGAGCAATCATTTTGTGAAGGATTTTGGTCTGGGTCTGTGTCCTCGATTGTATGAAAGTTTCAATCCAATACGAACACGAAAAGAAGCAGAGAGTATTGAGGCAAGGCTTACTGAGAGTTTGAGGAGGGCGGGTCATGGTGTTTGGTCTAATTAAAATATATATTGAAGTTTTCTATCAGAAATATACTAATCTTTTTTTACAGGAGAAAAAAAAATGCTCACGTCGGGATTTCGTGCCAATACTTCAGTGCTCCCTCGTGGGGGAAGTGAAGATTTGGCATAAAATCCACCAAGAGGTCTATTGATATTCCTATTAGAAAGGAAACAAGAATTTGCAAGTCAATTAATTACAATTGTCAGTGCAGGGGGCGGTATTCCGACTCGAAGTTCAAATCTCTTTTTGTAAAAAGTGAGATTTTTTCCTGTTGAGTATAGAGATGAATTTAGGGGAAGATATATTGACACAAATTTACCAGTAAAATTAAGATTGTCTCGCAAAAAACTATATTACCATTGGCTGTTATAATAATTAAATCCGTCTGGTAATGTTTCGTTACTTATTATTTGTCTTTAGCTCATCTTCCCGTTTTTTTATTTTGTCTTCTCGTTCATCAAGTTGTTTCTCCCGCATTTCATTAGCTTTTTGCTTTTCCACCGCTGCGAAAAATAATTTCGTACTATCTGATAATTGTTGCTTTACACCTGGGATAACATCCGTGTAAAGACTTGTTTTTTCAGCATTAAACCCTTCTCGTTCATAATCAAATTGTCTGATATATAGTCCCACATCCTTTTCAAACCGAGTATTAATATAATCTTCTAGTTTTTTAATCATCTCTTCTTTTTTTCGAATCTCACTCTTAAAACCTGTTACTACTTCTTTTTCAACATAGTTTTCTTCAACAAATATTTTCCATTCCTTGTCTGTTTTTTTCTTCTCATCAGCTCGTTCTGCTGCTATCCTATCATCAACTTCTACACGTATTATTTCTCTCAATTGTTTTAAACGTTTCTCCCACACCATTTTTTCTTTTTCGTTAAGTTTTCCCGTTTGAATAAGAGTATCAAGGTTAGCTATGAATCCTCTTATTAAATCTATTGGCCTGTCAGAGCATCCCTCCTCTCTTTGTGTCTGCTTTTTTTCGAGTTCATGATAATGCTCTTCATGGATACGCTGAATAGTATTTGGAGAATGATTTGTTTCTTTTCCGATTTTATAATTAGATTTACCTTCATCAATTAAATCTGTTATTTTTTTTCTTTCTTTTTTAGTTAACATATTTAAAATTAAATTATATAGAGTATAAATAATTTTTTAGTTGTAGGTTTTTCAGTAAATTGTCTCTCAAATCCTATCAATTATTAGCTCCTTTCCTTTCAAAATTATGTCAATTTCCTTCAATATTTCTGTCATTTCATAGTCATTTTTACTGTCATTTTTATATCCAATTGAACGAAAGAGGGAGTATAAAAAAAATGCCCTATATTACCTAAAATAAATAGAGGTTATAATACAGTTAAATTAACCTACTATTAGTGAATGATTTACTACTATGATATCGGATATAAATTTACCAGGATATAGATGTTCAAATCGTTTTTTGTAATAATTGTTTTTTCCTGTGTAAAAAATTATAATCCCGGGAAAAGAACTTCAACTTCAAATTCTCTTCACAAAAACAAGATTTTTTTCTGTTCAGTATATATAGGAGTGCTCCCGTCGGGATTTGAACCCGAGTCGAAGCCTCGAGAGGGCTTCATGATTGGCCGCTACACTACGGGAGCAAAATACCTTCTATCCACCAGAGGCGACCTGAAGGATACGTAACTCCTGTTCATCCTCTAAGATGTCGTCCATGGGAATCGGTGTCGTACCTCGTACAACAATCACTGCATCGGCACGAAGATGCAGTCTCTTCAGAACCATCTGTACTGTTTCTCCTTTTTTAATTTCCATCTCTGTGGATGTATCTTGTGGTACGCAGATTATTTTCACCTTCATAGGACCGATACTCATATAAAAAACCCTTAAATTAACCTTTTGACCGTTTCTCCTGACATCATTGCTGGGGTAGCCAAGCTCGGTCCACGGCGGCGGTCTCGAAAACCGCTGGTGACAACACCTCAGGAGTTCAAATCTCCTCCCCAGCGTAATTTTCATATTTTTCCAGGAGAAAACATCCAAAGCACTAAAAATTGATTTGAACTCCTAAATACCGGTACAAATCACTCGGGGGAAGATTTTAAATAGAGAAGGATACTTAATTTTCATTAGCGGAGGAATATCAATGAAAAGGAAATGGTTGGTGGTTGGAATTATTCTCTTGTTCGTTGGAACATGTACCAATCCATCTATAACATCAGAACAGACCTATGATAAAAATATCATTACGGTTGATGATGAACCTGGAGATGCAGACTTTACCTCCATAAAGGAAGCGGTGAATTCTTCGAGTCCTGGAGATACTATCGAAGTGTATAGTGGGACATATCTTGAACAAGGGATTCATATCGTAACTGAAAACATTTCACTTCTCGGTATTTCTCATGAGCTCGGTGAAGGTGATGATACCGGACTGCCTTGTATCAAAGGCGATGGAACTGCACTTGTCATTCATGTCGAAGCAAACCATGTCCGTATCTCGAATTTTACCATGGAAAACCCCTATGCGTCGAATTTTACTGCTTATTCTTGTATTATGATAGGGGTAGATACGGTACCCTTCAATGAGGAATTTAAACGACACAACATTACCATCTCAAATTGCGTTATTTGCAGTACACCTCGACCAGGGATTGGTATTGGTGATGTTGGTGAAAATATTAGCATCATTCATAATGAAATACACAATTGTACTATTGGCATCTTATCCATAAGCGTCACACACAGATTTTGGCCGATTTTGAACATCTCAGGGAATGTTATAACCGATTGTTCCATGGCAGGTATTTATTTCGATGACACCCGGCAAAACATATCAGGAGATACAATTCGACGATGTAAAATAGGAATCGTATTATATCCTGCTGGTACTCATAATATTATCTACGGCAATGATATTGACAACTGTCCTGTAGCGATTCGTAGTATGTATGGTACAAATACTATTACAAAAAATAATTTCAAAAATTACAGTTGGCTTGGAACTTGGTTTGAACTCGATATTTATCTCTATTTTCCAGGTTTTGGTTTGATATCTTATCTGTCTCAGAAAGATACATGGGTAGGAAATTTTTGGGATACCTGGACAGGGATTGGCTCAAAGAATATACTTGGAAAACTCACGATAGGAAGATATATTTTTTATTTTCCTATTTTCATTACGATTCCATGGGTTGAGCATGATTGGCATCCTGCTCAAGAACCTTATGATATCCCAGAGATGACCTGAAAAACCCTAAATTGTAGTCTTTTATAGGAGTAATTATTATCTCCTATTTAGAATTTAACCGGTAATCATGGGTTCAAATCCCTTCCCCTGCATAAAAACCAATATATCAAAATGTTTAGATGAAATCAGTCTCATCCTCTTTTTTGTTAATAATTGACACAAAATACATCTCATAAGAAACCTTTAAGAATAATAATGGTTATCAAGTTTAAAAAATAAGATTCTTAGGGGAAAAAAAAATGAAATCAGCTAGTGATATAGCTTCAGATAAAACATTGTTAAAAGACGCCGTTGCTATTGCTACAAAAGGTACTCATTGTGGAATGTGCCGAATTGATTTTCTTGGAACCGGTCTCTGCCCATCAGGGAAAAAACATGGTTATTTAGCGTACTGGCCTCAAGGACGTATGGAATTAGTGAAACACTTATACGAAGGTCGAATCAAGCCGACAAAGAAACTCCATGAGATTGCGAATTCCTGTACCCTGTGTGGTATCTGTGATAAACAGTGTAATTTCACCACGCAATTACGACCGGAGAAGGTTGCACGGGCGATAAAAGAATACGTCGATACTCTTGATGAGAGTAAATTCCAGAGTATCCCTGAGGATGATGTCCTCCGAGGACTTCGTGAGATTGTCGGAGATGAATGGGCAACAAACGATCCAAATATTATCGTCTCATATACGAGATCAATAATTCCTCCAGATGTAGAATTAAATTATTACATTGTCATGCCAGAAACCACTGAACAGGTTTCAAAAATCATCAAATTCGCAAATAAACATAATATCCCTTTCATGGCGCGAAGTGGCGGAACAACGTGTTCAGTCACTGCCTCATACGTTTTAATAAAAGCTTTTAGTCTGGATCACGGTATTGTTATCGATCTTTTACGACTTAAAAAACTTGAAATTCATCCTGAAAGTTCTACAGCAACTGTTGGTGCAGGAGTCACCACGTTTGAACTCCAAACAGCAGCCTATACTCATAAATTACGAGTGCTTGCTGCTGAAGCGGGGGCTCATTATTGTTCCAATATTGCGACCACTGGCATCATTTCTACGTGGGGAAATAACTACGGTGGTTTTGCGGATAATTTTGTCGATGTCACCCAAGTCGATGAAAAGGGAATCATTACAAAACATAGCGATGTAGGTATTTTAAATCCCTATTCTGCTGAAACTGGATTTGCTAATGTTACGATGACTCCTTCAAAAATTATTACTGAAGCTATTGTGAAACTGCATCCTGTTTTTGATGATGAAGTTGCTGTTTTTGTTCCCTTTACTCATATAAAGGACGCTCTGAGTATGTTATTAAAACTCGGGAAGCGTGATGTGGGTTTATCCCTTGCTGTTCTTTCTGCGAAATATCTTGCTGAGTTTCTTAGTCCAACATTTCAGATTTCAAGAGACTTTGAATATATTTGTAAAAACTATCTGAAACTGAATTGGGTTGTCTCTGTCATTGGTACGAAAAATGATATAAAAATCGTTGAGGAAATGGCTGAATATACGATGGATCGAACGTTGATGAAGAGTTTGATCTTGGGTGCACCACGGTTTTCCGCTTTGAAGGATAGTGAATTTTTAAGGATACTTTCTGAAGAGGATAATCCCCTGAAAGCTCTCTTTGCGGGACCCATGAGAAAGCATTTGGAAAAAAGTCTGGATCCTTCACCTGAACAAGTAGCGAAAGTGTATGATACAGATTTACAGGATTTTTTCAGAAAAGTATATTCCAAACCAGAGATGACTGATGTGGTGTGGCTTCATGCATTCCGAATATTACCCACACGGATGCTTCGACAGCGGATGTTTTCGGGGCCTGGAGGGTCTATCTGGACCGGTGATATGGATCACATTTTAAATTGGATTCAGATGTTCGCGGATGTCGGCGATAAATACAACCTGGAACATTCTCTTGGATTTATTACTCCTTTGGATCATGGAAATTTTGTGTATATGGAATATGATTATTTTTTTAACCATAATGATCCTGACCTCGGTCATAAAATAAGTAAAACATTTATTGAGACAATGGAGCAGTCCTATGTGATGGGAAAAGTAATTACACTTCTTGATTATTTGTTTAAAGGGATGTACCGGAAAGAGCATGTTCTATATCCTATACCTGAGGGAATCTCAAAAGAAGAACAAGTGATGTTTAAAGAACTACTTGAAAGTACATTAGGGGGTGAAGAAACATGGTAAAATTTCTTTCAGAGGAATGGATTACCTATGGTAAACAATTCATGCTTGAAAAAATCGATCCAGCAAAAAATCTGAAAAATCTCACAACATCATTACTATGTGTTATCGAGAATGTTCCTCCCAATGAAACAACAATGAATTTATATTTGGAGTTTCAACAGGGAAAATTAACAGACCTTATCGTCAATACTAGTGATACATTTACGGAAAAAGAAGCAGTGTTCGTGATAACAGGGCTCTACGGAACATATAAAGATATTATCAAGGGAAATATGAGTTTGTCAATGGCTCTTCTCAAAAACAGATTGAAACTAAAGGGAAGTAAAATAGAGGCACTCAGATTAATAAAACCAATTGATGTTGTTATTGATTCTCTACGGAAAATCACCGATGAATTTGAAGAATAGACTCGTCATCTGTCAATTATTGTAATGCCGATAATTTGGTGCTCAAATCCCTTCCCGTGCACATTATATTCTTTTTTAGAGGGAACTGTAACTGGACGGAGGTACATTCCTCCCGACATCTTGCGCTCTTGAATATTATTTTCCTAAAACTTTTTACCGGTAAAATGTGCTGTCAAATCTCCCCCCCAGCGATTTTTTATAAAACAGTATAAATAAAAATCTCTCTCTCCCTATTGAATAACAAAAATGGAGGCATTATTTGTCTGATAGATGCGAAGATGATTGATTATGATAATTTAGCAATAGGAATCGTTTAATGAAATAGGGGCTCCACCCCTATAACCCCGTTCCGCCTTCGTTCCTCAGCAAGCCCTTCAGTCTTGCCGTATCTCACTCGGCGGCGAACCCCGGCAGCTTTTGTTGGCGATCATCAACAACTGTTATACCATGTCGC
>DATLAF010000040.1:0-24143 GCA_035527635.1 Thermoplasmatota archaeon
CATAGCCGTCGCCGTCAACAGCCTGCCAGGCAATCTTTACGGTATCTCCAGCATAGGCATCAAGGTCAACAGTGTACGGATACGCCCAGGCATTCCAGGCATTTCCTGTCAGAGTGCTTAAATCAAGTTCTGCGGTCCAGGTTGTTCCATTGTCGGTTGAGATTTTCACATAGTAATGATCAAGATAGATAGATCCTTCCCAACCATAGCTCTCGAACGTCACATAATAATCACCTGTTGGTGACCCGGTTAAGGTAATCTCCGGTGAAATCAACCATTCATCCTGATGACCATAATCCCACCAAGTACCGGCAGCATATGTACCAGCATTTACTTGATAGTCTTCTTGTACCCAAGTCGGTGCAAATGGTCCACCACCAGGCGCGGTATTTGTGGTAATCTGTGTCCAACCAGCTGGTAGCCATGTTCCCTCAAAATCCTCTGTTAACAGGGGGATTCCCAAAGGAGCGGGATTCGAAGGAGCGGTACTGCCATACGGCATGCTATCCGCGGAGAGAGTGCTATCCATTTGGACTTTACTTGTTTGTATATTTGCCTGTGGATGTATTTGATTTACATTTGATTGCGTCGATAAGTTGTTTACTGTTGCTAACGATATCGAGCTACTAACGATTAAAATAGTAGCAACAAATAGCGCAACAGTGAAACTTATCGGTCTCACTAGCCTATTTTTTCTATATGTTTTCAATTTCTTCATATAATGTTGCCTCCATATATATAAATACTAATATTAATTATACAATCGCCCTTTATAAATCTTTCGTTATGATTGGATATGGAGTAAACATCCCCTTTTTTATAGAGAGAAAACCCTAGTGTATTACCAATAAATTTATCACCGTTTGTTTACATGTTTTATTTCATTAATACTTAAAAAATAACACAACCTCAATGCAATAAAGAAGATTTAGTAAAATGCATCTATTCGCCCCATCGACCATTCCATAGTACATATTATAATATACGGAATAATATACGGTGGAAAAAAATCGTACAATATTTGTCCATAAATTATGAAAAAAAAATCACCCTCACACAAAGCATACGAAAAAAACCTACAAATACCAACACAATGTACTAGTGCAAAGAAAACAATTTCACTATTCATGAATAGAAATATTATTTATAAAACGATCATTACTCAATCCACAAACAGCACAGCAAGGGAGATGTCGTATGCATCAATCAGTGAAAATTACAGAAATCCACCCCACAGGTATCATCGGTCATTGAAACAAAAAGAACAGAGGAAAAAATCTTTCTCATTGAAGTAATCGATAGATCATGCTAAAGAACGGGAAAAAAGAAAGAAGATGTTGTACCAAAGAAAAGACCGGTGCGTTCTGCCGTAAGCTCATGGGAGTTTTTAACAAAATTGGAACGACATCGAAATCATTCGGATCATCCTGATTCACCACTTGTATGTACCCCTCAAACTTGGAATTTTTTTGATCTGGTGCAACAACTGATACCTGAACCATGACAAATCCATCCTCCGGAGAAAGGTTCTCTTCGGATTCAGGGGTGAACGACCAGGTCCCCCAATCGACTGAAGAAACATTCACCGCCCAGTTCAACAAAGAACCAGAGCCTCCGATGTTCTTTACCTGAAAACTCCCTGTCACGGTTTCCCCAGGGTGAACATTAGTCCAAGAAAGACTCCCGGTGCAATCTAAGTTAGAAGCCTCAGGTGCATCAGCAGGAATGTAACAGATCTTAAACACATTATTGAGACTCATCAAGGGATAGGGGTTGATGTACTGCCACATCGTTTCTTTTTCCGGGGTCACTTCGAAGAACCTCCCTGCAGGCCCATCGCAGATAAGGGTATTCCCATCAGGTAACCGGTGGGCGCCAGAGATGTAGCTGGCATAGAAACTTGAGGGAGGATCAGCAGTATAGCTCCAGAGCGGGGACGCAGGTCCATAGGCGGAACCAGGTTCAAGAGTGTAATGCCCCGTCGCATTGACAGGAGGGACTATTTCATCAACCGATGAATAGCTACCACCAGGACGATCCGCCCCATTGTTAAACATAAGGATATTTCCATCCCCGGGGCATCCCGGAGCAATCCAGGTAGCATCATGTTGGCTAAACAACTGTTGATCAGAGCTACTCCCCTGCTGGTATGCCAGAGGGTTTCCCCAGCGGTAGAGAATATCTCCACCTTTCCCGCTGTTTCCACCAGTATGACCTGCTGCCTGCTGTGATGTCGTGCTATGGTCAATGACCCAGATTTCATTAAAATTATGGACACTTATCAGGATTTGGTCAAAAGCCTCATGGTAGTCAACCGAGTTACAATGAAGCCAATCCGATGATAAACCAGCAGAGGCAGTCACATAATTAATATCTACCAATTCCGGATGATCAGCAACGATCCCATAATTTGCTTTTGAGGAATCATAATCCTGAATGAGATGATCCCATACATGCCATTCCCATACAATATCCCCTGATGTAGGACCGGTCGGTCTAACCTCAATGATATGATCAGGCATGAGGGTGTTCCCAGAAATAGTACTAGGATTCCTCCCAGCCGCAACTGCCTCAGCAGATGTTTTGGTCTCCCATGCAATCATCAGGACGTTCCCATTCGGTAACGGCTCAATATCATGATGGCTAAGATACCCATTCGTGTTGTACCTGAAATCCCAGGTGATCGAACCATCCCATTGTATTTTCTGAACACCCCCACCCACTCCACCAGCCCCCGGGCTCACACCAACCCGTATGGCCCGCAGAATCGTCCCATCACCTAACCAATACACCGCTTCACCAGGGAAATAACCACTGGGCCAGGTATGGTTGACGTTTCCATTTCTATCGATTAAATAGGTGACCGAGGAAACCATAGGTGAAAATAAAATTTGACCTGTAGCCAGCGAAGAGCTTCGATGAATATTCCTCGGTATATTTCGAGGTGTAGAAATCTGGGTAAAACTCATTGTACAAACCATAAGAATAATCGCAACGATGATGAGTCGATACTTCCTATAATATCTAATAATAATCGCCTTTTTCTGCTCTATAAATAAATACATCCACGGCCTATATAAATATTATTGTAATCATATAATGGAAACTCTTTCCCATAAAAGAACAAAAATACTCTAGCAGAAGTACGAAAATAGAAATAACAGGAAAGACAAGAAATCATCAAACAGAATGACATACAAACACCATACCAACTGAACAATAGTGAGGTACACATTTTCCTGCATGGGTTTAGTTCATGAAATTTTTACCCCATCCAAAGTGTAGTCCCCTATCACGAGAAGCCTGAATAGCAACAAGAATGGTTCGTTCTGCGGATACTATCGAAGGAGCAGATACATAAGTCTGAAAAAAGGGAAAAAGAAGAGATTTTTTAGAAAATGAAATACGGGGATGTTTTGGTTCACACTAGTCGAGGTCGTTAATAAAATAGGGATGACATCGAAATCCTCAGGATTCTCCACGTCAATGATTTTAATCAATCCGGTGAATTCCTTATTTTTGTTGTTAGGCACGATGACCGACACACGTACAGTTATTTTTCCATCCGCGGGGGTGAGATTCTCTGATGATTCTGGATCAAACGACCAGGTCCCCCATGTCGGATACGAATCTATCTTCCAATGCAGATACGAATCAAAACCTCCGATATTCTGTATAGAAAAAGAACCATTCAGCATACTACCGCAGGGGACATCCGTCCAATTCAGACGCCCTACCGCGTCTATCTCAGGGGTCTCTGCGGCAGGGTCATTAGGTGAGACATACATAATTTTAAACACACTGTTGAGAAAAACATTTGGGTAAGGATTGGTATATTGCCAGATAATCGTTTTTTCCGGGGTCACTTCATAAAATTCACCAGCGGGTCCATTACAGATGAACGTGTCACCATTTTTTATTCTCTGAGCCCCACCAATATATGTTGCGAAAAAGTTAGTATTATACACCCATGTTTGCGTGTCAGGACCAAACGGTGATCCACTCTCAAGATAATACTGACCCGCACCATTGATTGGTGGGATGATTTCATCAATCGACGTGTAACTCCCATCAGGTCGTCCAGCACCATTATTAAACACCAAGATGTTGCCTTCCCCCGGGCACCCGGGCGCTATCCAGGTCGCATCATGCTGTTGAAAAAACTTCTGGTCATCGACAGTCCCTGCCCTATACGAGGCTGGGTTCCCCCACCGATAGAGAAGATCACCCCCCTTCCCACTGTTTCCACCGGTATGTGACGCAGCTTCAGCAGTCGAGGTGCTATGATCAATAACCCATATTTCATTAAAATAACGGACACTGACCATAACCTGATCCAGTTGTGGGTTATAATCAATAGAATTCATATGCAGCCAATCAGAGGTATCGGTTCCAGATAAATCGAAACCAAAATTAATATCGATTAACTCAGGGTGGTCAGCAACGACGTCATAATTGTGCTTTTGAGAGTCATAATCCTGTACAAGATGATCCCATACATGCCATTCCCAGACGATCTCTCCGGTTGTCGGACCAGTTGGTCTGACTTCGACGATGAAGTACGGTTTAAAACTGTCTTGTATTGTGTTTGAGTTTCTCCCCTCCGCGATTGTTTCATCACGTGTTTTTAACTCCCAAGCAAGCAGTAGTACGTTGCCGTTTGGTAATGGCTCGATATCATGAGTACTGAGATACGTGGTAGAATAAAATCGATAATCCCACAGAAGCTGGTTATTCCATGCTATTTTTTGGATTCCACCGCCAGACCCACCGCCGGTTAATGATATCTTTATAGAACGAAGAATTGTCCCGTTCTCCAACATATAGACTGATTCGCCAGGGAAAAAATTACTTGACCAGGTATGTTTCACGATCCCATCTCTATCGATGAGATAGGTAAGTGATGAATATACTGGCGAAAAAAGAATTTGACCGTCTAAGTAATCGGTTGCCTGTGGTGAATTTTTCGTAGAACTCTGAGGGATCACTATGGTCGTGATATTTGTTGCACAAAGGACGAAAATAGAGAAAAAAATTAAAATCCTAAATTTACAATTATTTCTTATATTAATCCCCTTTTTATATTAGATGACCTATAGATACTCCTCCTATATAAACATTATTACTTTCGTATACGAAGGGTAGAAAAAAAGAGGAGGGAACGACCTGCAAGGATTGTCTGCAAGGTGAACGCTTTCCAATTCGTTTTAGATTCTGACTAAGAAGAGCAGAAGTGTTGCTGTTTGCGTTCTCATATCGGTGCTCTCTGGATTTGACACGCGTACCGTGATGACTGTTTCCCCAAAGCCAAGGATAAATTTCGAACTAATGGTTTGCTCTTCACCTGGCGCAAGACTGACGATTTGACCGGTGGTTTCTTTGCCGATAAAGGCACCACCAGTAAGGGAAATACTCCAGTCTACATTATTCGCAGTGACGCCACCGTTGTTTTTAATCAACGTTTTGACAAAAAACATACCACCGGTGATCCAATGAATCCTAAGGATAGGTGCCTCGACAATCGTGATAGTGTGCGCAGGGGACCAGTCGCTCTCTCTCCCCGCAGAATCATCTTTTGCTTTCACCCTCACTTGATAAGGGCCAATGGTTGGCCAGCTATGCGTCGCTGACCCGATTCCACCAGAGGCAAAGGGTCCTATCCAATCACTGAAGTTTCCATCACCCCAATCGAACATAAAAGAGATATTATCACCCTCAGGATCAATCGTGGTTGCAGTAAACGTATACTCTATTCCCATTTGCCCCGTGGCAGGCCCACTAGGTTTGTCAGGAGCATCTGGTGGGAGGTCCGGGTTCGGGGAATCACGCCAGACTTTCACAGAGGAATCACCTAGAACATTATACGCTTCAAAATAGTATTGAGTCAAACCTCCACCACTATAATGTTGATAGAGATAATAGAGAGCCATATTAGTCATACCACCAATACTTTCCAGATTGTCATCCCACCATGCTTTGAACATACTTTTCTCCAGAATATCGTCTTCATCCCAGTATGTATTATCCGAAGCACCCCAGAATGCAAGTCCTGCTTTGTGAGGCGCCCGGAGCCACGTTTCTCCGAAACATTCTGCTGAGGAAAACGTACCAGTTATACAAGCATGGCTACAGACGAAGGGGTACATCCCGTCGTTTGTCAGAGCGTTGACGTTAGATTGAGAGAACGGCGGACCATCAGCCCAGCTCGTGGTTGACCCATGACCAGAATAAATTGCTAAACTCCGACCATCGTTCAACGCGGCACTCACCTGGCTTGTGGTCGCACTATAGGTATGAGAGTACAATTTATCGTAGGTATAATTATGGGGGAGAAGATACGTGCTAATAACATAGTTATGGGTCCCTTCAGAAATCGCATAGTTGTCATTTGATGCCATAAAAACAGCTTTCTTAATCCATGATTCATTCTCAAAAACACCTTGTTCATAGAACATTGTTTTATCCACCATCGTGGTGACTTGTTCAGCGGTCGCTGCAGGGAATCGACTGATGATAACATCAGCAAAATAGTTTCCTGCATCAATGGTGACATAGTATAAATCAGTGCATGTCCCTGTTGCTGTACCGGTCCATGTTGGAACCTGAGCGACATCTCCAACAAGCAAGACATACGCAGGAGGTACCAGCCAGTTGTTGTACGCATCCACAATATATGCTTTGATGTTTTCTTTGGTTGGTCCACTGGGGATCTGAGATGTTTTCGTTACGGTGACATCGAATCCTTTCGATCCTTTCAAGGTTGCAAATGGTTGAATGACATCGAAAAACGAATCAGCAACGATAATCAGATAGCCTTCTGCTTTCGGCCCTATCGCTCCAGTACCTTGCAATGCTCCATAGTTGATGAAGGATGTTTGAAACAATGGTTCAAAGGATGAAGAGGTATATCGATCGATCTTCCTTGCGGTCTGTACGAGATCGCTCCCCGGGAGGTTCACGCGAAGATTACACTGAGTCATTATCTTTAGTTCACCGGACAAGGGGTTATATTGAATAGGTGAAATCTGTAAAAACGCGATATTTCGGCTTCGGAGTTCCCCGATCACATTAATTGTCGCAACCGATGAAGGAAACAGGGTATTGCTCGTATAATATGTATCATCCATGGCAAATGGAACAGATGCTCCTTCCATTTTCAGAAGCGAGGGTTGCACCGGGATAATCGATGAAGGAAGCTGTAAGGCATCTAATGAGGTTGTCCCCCAGGTAACCGACTCAATGAGCATTTCAGGAGTCGCACCTTGGGGAATCTCAATAAAACGAGAGATCATAGGGAGTTGTGCTTCTCCTTGGACTGTGGTGAAGCCTTCGTCAGGTATCGCAAGGGTCGCAAATGTTCGTCCCTCAAGGACACTCTGTCCAACAATAACAGAGGGAGGTGTTACGGTAAGGGTGATGAATGGTACGTCTCCTTGGTGAAACGTTGATTCGATATACTGTGATGTGGTCGTGGTCGAAAGATTAGTCGGTTGTACTGCACTCACTCCTGTAGAAAGAAGGAGTACAAAAACAACAGCTGCGTACATAATATTTTTTTTCATAATAATCCACTTCATATTCTTCATATCCCCTATTAATTAATATTAACTAATAATTAACTCTAACATAATCCCTATTTATATACATATCGACCCTATGAAAACCCAAATAACCGCTAAAAAAGAGGGACACATTCCGGTTCTTATCTCGTATCAACTGCAGTTTTAAATAAGCATTATCCTGTTTTCCAGGGTAAAGACAAGAGTATAAATGAAAATCCCAGATTTTAATCAACTCGTATATTCGCTTGTTTATGTAACGATACATAATTATTCATAGCAGCGATTTCCCCAAATGTTACCTTTGTTTCTAACTGTATCGGGATCAAATCCCAATCATACTCATTGTAAGAATTTACTACTTTGATGAAACCTTCAAAATATTGATTTTGCAGGGCAGGAGCCTCTACACTGACGTAGACCGTTGTATCATCTACCCCAGATGATGGTAAAAAAGTCCAATTACCCCAATCAGGATAAGCTTCTATTTCCCAGTATAGATGATCTGTACCGGTGTTTATTACTTGAAAAGTGCCATTCACAGTTTGGTTAGTCTGAACCTTTTCCCATTTCAAAGAGCCTACGCAATCTACATAATTTCCACCAGAAATTTTATGATCTATTTTAAAAATACCTCCATAATCTGGAACATCTAATGACCATACCTTTTGCTTATTAAGTGTTACTTCGAAGAAGCAGTCTATGTCTTGATCGCAATGGGACACTATTGTATTACCATTTTGCAGTCTTTTACAGCTTGAGAAACGAGGAGAATAAAAATCAGGTTCAGTGTAACTCCATACGACATTTCCGCTTGATAGATTTACTTCATCAATAGATGAATATCCTCTACCTACCCCATTATTGAAAATCAGTATGTTTCCTTCCCCCGGGCAGTTATTCTGTATCCATGAAGCATCATGTTGCCAGAATAATTTACGTTCCCCTTGAACACGGTATGCTTGCGGATTCCCCCAACGATATAAAAGAGCTCCATTAGAATGATCAACAATCCATACCTCATTGAAATTCCTACTACTCAGAAGTATTTGGTCTAGTTCTAAGTTATAGTCAATAGAATTGCAATGGAAAAGACTTGTATCAATCTCGTTTGCATAGTTAATATCAAGTAAATCTGGATGGTCACCAACTGTACCATAGTTCGCTTTCATTGGGTCATAATCCTGAATGAGATGATTAACAGAATTCCATTCCCAGACAATATTTCCAGAGGTTGGCCCCATCGGTTTGATTTCAATTATTTTCTCAAACCACATACCTCCAACGGGAGTTATTAAAGGATTTCTACCAAGTTCAACAATTTCATCGAAAGACAAATAGAATTGTGACAGAGAAAGAACGTTTCCATTCGGCAACGGCTCGATATCATGATGAGTTGTGTAATTTCCAAAGGAATAATACGTATAATCCCATACAATATCACCATTTGATGTGAATTCTTGTATACCACCACTACCACCTTGCTGAAGGTTCGTTCTCTTAGGTCGAAGTATGTCACCGTTTGGCAAAAAATAGGATGACATACCTGGAAGAAAGTTGCTTGACCATTCATTCAACAGACTCCCATTTTTATCGATAAGATAGGTGTTATTTGTATAAATTGGAGAATAAAGAATTGTCTCGTCATCTGTAATTGCAACTTGAAATGACGGGATACATAGCAGAACGACAAATAATATTTCTACCCACATTTTATATCACCATATATCTATGACTTTATTCTTTTAATCATTTTACGAATTTCTCCAGGGTAAGATCTTCCACTTATTTGCTTTGCAATTTCATATTCTATTACCACTGCGAGTTTATTGAATAAAACTAATTATGTTCTAATGACAATAAAGGGACCAAGAAGAAGAGCTGAGACAGTTTTTTCAGCACCATCACCTGTCACCGTTATCGTAATTTTACCAATACCAAAGAGAAAACTGGTCTGAATCGATGTCAAAGACCCTGGTTGGATCTCTGCAATCGAACCTGTAGTTTGTCGTCCAAGAAGAACAAGACCACCAGTAAGGGAAATAGACCAAGTAACATTTGATGCTTGACTCCCACCGATGTTCTTCACCTCAGCGGTGATCCTACCAAATCCAGTAGTAATCTGACCAATCTCAATCACAGGGGAGGTTTCGATATGAACCGTGATGGGATTTGACCATCCACTTTCAACATCAAGAATGTCTTTTGCTTTTACCTGCACGGTGTAATTACCAGCAGTGCTCCAGACATGGGTCGCTTGAGCGGGAGCTCCAGAGTCAAAGGGACCGACCCACGGATCGATGATGTCCCCCCAGTCCCATTGGTAATAGACTTGTTGTGATTCAGGGTCCGTGGCAGTAGTCGTATAGGAATAGGGAACCTTCGACAGCCCGGTTTGTGGTCCTACAGGTTGTGTAGGATTCTCCGGGGGTAGGTTCGCATTCGCTGCAGCAAGATTTTCTACGGCATCAATATCACAGCCTGGATTCATTTCACCAGCATTGCCATTCCCGTCATCAAGAATCTTCAGATATCGTAGTGAATCAATAGAAACACTTGCGAGATCAAACTCGGTTGTCCCCATACCGGTTCCTATTGTCGTCCAAGGACCATTCCAATTCGTAGAACCAGAGACAATATACCCATCAATAGTCCCGTCACCTTCGTAGACCTTGAAATCTGAGCCTTCACCATCGGTGATATTATCATGCATATCAATAACAAAATATCCGCCAACACCTAGAGATGCACAACTCTCATCGGGAGGACCAAGGGCAGCAATAGCCTCGGTTGGATTATTTTGGAAATTATCTGAAGGCGAAACATATCGTGCGATTGTGACTTGGTACGCGTAGAAGTTATTTGCCCGGGATAACGTAACATTAAGATAGGTTGGATGTCCACTTACAACATCAACAGTAAATTCTTGCCCTTGGTATCCATTTGCCCTCACGACCGCATGATACGACCCAGGCATGAGCGGTTTATGATAATCACCAACAAGAGGGTCAGTAAAACACGGCCAATATGCTTCTTGTACCCATACGGTTGCTGTAAGCGGCTGTCCGGTTTGTGCATCGGTTATTATCCCACGAAGTCCCATGTCAGCTCCTTTGATGATATCAAATATCGCTTCCCGATGGAGCTGCCATATCAGTGGAATATTAGTATTAGGGGTTTCGATCGTCCAGTCGATATCACCACGACATCCATAACTGAAATCATTGGTGTCTCCCATGGTCTGATACCAATCATATCCTTCAACTACCCAGTATCCATTATGGGATCCATATTTATTTGAGAGATATTCAACGACCGTGTTATCAGGCGCCCGTTGATGTTTGTAATTCCAAATGTAGTTGACAATCTCAGCACTTGTATGAAACGAAAGTGAAAGGACAAACGGATTTTCTAAGGCATTCATCCGAATCGTCTGAGTTTCTGGCTGTGAGAACGGGCCTGGAGACCCACCCTGCGCCCCCCACATATATCCATAATCACGATTGATATCGACGCCATTGGCGTTGTACCGTGACGACATCTCACGACCATCAGGATTCACGATGGGGATAATCCAAATTTCCCTGGTGTTCACAAGATTGGTTATCGTTGAATTCGTCGTATAATTCTGGGTCAGGAATTGAGCAAGCAGTAAAGAGAGTTCTGCACCCATGTACTCATTTCCATGATGAACTCCACAGATACGTACCTCTGGCTCATCTTCTTCTGTTGTTGGGTTGTCAGTTATCTTCAAACCCCAGATGGCCCGTCCTTGTACACTGTGCCCCAGATCATATAAATGAGTAATGGCCGGGTAGGTATTTGCGATATTTTGAAGTTCGATTGTCATTTCAGAGTACGTGTGAAAATCTCGTTCGATCAAAGGGGAGAACTTCCACCCATGCTCCTCGGCAATTTCATCAGAGACTATCTCTGGTGAAAAATTCATCGCAGAAAGCCAGTCGAATTCTTGTGAAGAGACAAGGACGACAGCAGATGTTCTGGATTGATCAACATCAAGGATAGTCAACTTCTTTTGAATTATTTCATTAAGTGTATTTGGCTTGGAGAGAGGAACAGTGACTACAAGAGAATCCAACGGATGGTTCGTTGGTTCTTGCGCTGATAAAAATCCTCCTAAAATCGTGGTGACGATGAGCGTGAAAAACACGCAAAAGGCATAGCTTTTTCTTATTGCTGGAATCATCTTGTTCATAGGTAAATGTCCCCTTTTTTTCTGATTTGACCACACTATTCTGCAGATTGATTGTTCGAATCGTAAGATGAAATATGGAAATACTATTATTTCTTCTTTGGATGGTACAGGAAAGAAAACCACTGCACCAGACAATCTGCGAATTATTATATGATATTATATTTCTAATAGTATATACATACTAGTACCCTATATAAATTTCGTTCATCGACCAGTAATCGTGCGTCTACCGAATACATAAAATATCCATTTTTCCTGTCTCAACCAGAAAGTTCTTCTACTTATACCATCGAATAACTATAAAAGAAATGACTTTGGCGTTACAAATGATGAATAACGGGGAACACGTCATCCGTAGAAGAAGAGGTGAACAAAATGAGTAATAACAATGGAACTTCAACACATAGTTTTATTACTAACTACCTGTTTAATAGTATCATATATGTTATAAAAATAACTGAGGAGTGAGATGGTATGGGTTTATTTAACAAAGAGAAAATAACATTGACGCTTGAGAAATATAACTATAACCCTGGTGATACGATCAAGGGAACGGTAAAATTAAGTCTAAAAAAACCAACACAAGCAAGAAAACTGGAAGTATCATTTATCGGTACAAAAACCGAAAAACAAACAGGGATGGGAATTGGACCTACCGCAAGCAACAACAGACAAACAAGAACAATAAAAGTCTATGATTTTACCATACCTCTTGATGGCAAGAAAAACTATCAAGAAGAAGAATATCCATTTGAGATAAAAATACCTGACGATATTCATCAAGCAGACCAAAAACTTGATGGGAAAATAGGAACTGCGGTAAACGCTCTAAAAGCGATCAGTGGTGTGTACTCACGTGTGGACTGGTATGTACACACACAGTTGGATATCCCCATGAGTTTAGATGTTAAAAAATCTCAGAAAATTGTACTTTCCTAAATTCCTAAAACGGAAATAAAAGCGTTGAACAATTCATTAGACTTCGGGCGTGTCTAGGATGCGGGCGATACATTCTTTCAATTTCATAATATCGAAAGGTTTCGCGATATAATCTTCTGAAGCAAGATGCCCTACCCCAGCACTCATCTCATCACCTTTCGCAGTTAGAAAAACAATCGGGACTGCTGACCATTGGTCGTTTTCTTTTATGCGAGCTGCAACATCCCACCCGTTCATCCCCGGCATCATAATATCAAGCAAAATAAGGTCAGGGAGCTGGTTCTGCTGTAACATCTTCAGACATTTTTCTCCACTATCTACCCCAATCACACGATATTCTCCGGCTGGGTCTTCAAGAACTTGTTTAATAGAGACAAAAATATCGGTATAATCATCAACAACAAGTATTGTTTTTACCATCCGTTCCACTCAACAATTATTTAGTATATATAATTAATGATGGTGTCCTTACCATCAAACAGAGCCGTTCTCCACTTTCTTATGCTTATCAATATTGCTCATAAAAAAGGGAGAGTCATATTTCTTTTACGAAAGTAAGACATTTAAAGAACAATGGTATTATGTGTTATGGAGATGGAAGCCACTCGAATAAAGTATCATAGGATAGAAGAGATGGGATCGTATGCTAGATACTGCTGAGATTACTCGAAAAATTATTGAGACAATCATAGAAATCATCGGCAGAAAAACATCAGAAGAATATGCAGCAGTAACCATACGAAATCTTATAAAAAAAATCCAGCCGACCTATCCTTTTTTACGAGAGATAGCAGTGAAAAATACACGTTCATTGGAATTAGAAGAGAATGTAACGGTAGGAGACGCACTCAACAGCATTCCTCCGAAACAAGTCGGAACCGCCTTAAAAGAACTCGTCACAAGAATAATGAACGCCTTAGGAAAAACCGCAGGATATTTCTTCATCAGAGAAACACGAGAAAAAATAGGTCTCGACTATGATAGAGGCCTTCTGAAAACGATGGATGTTGATTTAACACTGATGCAGTCAACCTACATCGTGGAAAAGAAAACAATCAATTTTCTTGATATCCAGAAATCCGATGTCGTGAGACGGATTTTAAAAGCCCTTATGGAAGTAGTAGAAAAACAAACCTCGAAGTCATTTGCCATAACATTTCTCAAACAGCACGTAGATGTGTTACGACAACAATATCCATTTCTCCAATATATATCGATTAATGATATACGGTATACGCTCGGATCTGAAGAGATAACAATACAGCCAGAAATTAATAATGTTGACCCTCGTGACCTGGGGAGAGCAATCAGATCAATCCTCCAAGATACTGATAAAACCCTTATGAATCTTGGCCGGAACTCAGTCACAGGCGATCTTAAGGCACATCTCACCATAGAATATCTCGCAAAACTAAGGGAGATGGGAGTCACCATCACGTCACAAGGTATGGGGTACAACGCGATATTCACACAGGTAATCAAGACGTTAATTGATATCTTTAATAAAACAAGCACAGAGGATTATGCGATTTTTACCGTGAATTCGTTTCTTCGAAAAATTGACAGCAAGTATACATTTCTCAAAAACGTTAAAGTAGAACCGGCAGCCACTGAAGGTGAGCTGTATCGCATTATGATTGGGGACAACCTCGATACGGTCAGCGAAACCGATGCTCGAAGGGCAATTCAGCAACTTCTCGAAATAATTATCGACACGGTAGGGGAAAGAATAAGCATAGAATTCATTGAACAGTTCACAAGTTCGCTTGAGAAAAAATATCTATTAAAAATAGAAGAGATAGGAGTCAATTTCCATATGATAAAATTACATCATGCAATGTTGGCCCAAACAGAGCAGAAAAATCCTGATTAAAGAAATAATATTGAGCTATCGATATAAAAATAGATGAAAAAGAAATGGTCGAAAGGAATAATCGAATGAAAAAAAGTACAGTATGTTTCCCAACGATGTTTCTTCAGCGGTTTTTAAAAAGACAACAGGAGGTTTGCAAAGACGATGAAGGAACCATTTGATCTGAAGAAGTTTATATTAGGCCGGATAAACGTAAAACTAACGTTATTGTTCCTTCTAGTCGGATTGGTTGCCCCGGGAATTGGAATCGGATATTTCTATTTAATTGCAAATTCGTTTCTTATTCAAAATTCTGTATTTTTTAAGCAACAACAAATGCTTTTAAACGCCGCTGTTCTCCTCATCATTGTTCTTATCGCAGTGAACACCATGCTTATTGGATTTCTGATATCACGTTCATTCTCAAGACCTATTCATGAGCTGTACAAAGCAACGCAGGAGTTAGAAAAAGGTAATTTTAAGGTCAGAACGAACATAAAAACAAATGATGAACTTGCAGAGCTTAGCGATGCATTCAACCGAAGCGCGCTTGCGTTAAGTAAAATGGAGGATGAACGCCTCCATCTGGATAAGTCGAAATCGGAGTTTCTCAGCATAACGTCTCATGAACTACGTACACCCATCACACCTCTGAAAGCACAATTACAGATGCTGGAACAAGAGTATTTCGGCAAGCTGACGGAAAAACAAAAAGAAAGCCTTAAAGTAATTCTCCGAAATGCCGAACGTCTCAACAAAATCATAGAAGATTTTCTCGAGGTTTCTCGTATAGAAGCTGCTCGATTGAAATTTGCGTTTAGAAAGACAAATCTTCAGGACATCGTGAAAGACACGGTAGAGTTCATGATCGGATTTGCTAGAGAGAAAAACATCACGCTTCTGTCTACAACAGGTGAACCTCTAACTGTTGAAATAGACCCTGACCGAATCAGCCAAGTCCTGCGAAACCTTGTCCATAACGCAATTAAATTTTCTCCAGCAGCTAGCAGTATTGAAATCAACATAGAGCCACAGGGAGAGTATATTCAATTCAGCGTGAAAGATAAAGGCGTTGGATTAAACGCTGACGATCAAATCCGTGTGTTTGAACCATTTTACCAAGTAGAGGGTTCACTGAGCAGAAACCACGGAGGAACTGGGCTCGGGCTCACGATTTGTCGGGGTATCATCGAAGCACAAAAAGGAAAAATATGGGCTGAAAGCAAACCCGGTCTGGGAAGTACGTTTTATTTCACGGTCCCCATTAAGCCTGTATACGATATCGAACCCATTAAGGTTCTTTTCTCGCAGAAAGGAGAAATAGATAAGAAAATACGAAACGAATTGATGAATACGTTAGGACCAATGGGTGAGATAGAGTTCAATGAACTGAAAAACAAAAACGCTCTGAACAAAGAAGATCTCATTGAGTATATAATTTCATTGGAAAAGCAAAGTATCCTGCGTCATACACATGCAGATGATTTGAAAAGAAATATTGGAATGATTTTTGGTGTCGAGGACCGAAAAGAAGAAAATAAACAGCCAGATAAAGAAATGAGAGGAGAAATGAAGGTGAAAGAATGAGATTACGATGGTTATTGACCATAATGTGTCTGGTGATATCACTCATACCGATTGCAATGATTAGTGGGTTACAGGGTCTAGAGATTGCAACTATGTTCCTAGGTTTGATTCTGTTAGTCACCCTTTCCGTTGCGTTTGGGATATCTTATTTTATCTCTAGGTCTCTGGTGAAATTAACAAAGAACATTGATGAGATCAGTAAAGGTAATTTGGAGGTGGAACTGGAGAAAAGTGAGATTTATGAGATCAATAATCTGACGAATTCCTTGGATCGGGTCATGGCAAGCTTAAAGCTCGCTATCAATAAAGCAGGAGTACAAAAAAAAGATATATTTAATGATGCGGTCAAAGCAAAAGAAGATGCGGAGGCCAAGTACGAGACCCTGTTAAAAAAAATCGATGGCTGGGTCTGGGAGATCGACGAGAAGGGAACATGCACAAAATGTTCTGAAAAAATCACTGGAACTCTTGGTTACTCTCCTAAGCAGCTACTGGGCAATGAGATTTTTAGATTTTTACCTCTTAAAGATGCAAATAAATTTAAGGATATACTCCATGTTTTGTCACAACAGAAGACAGATTTAGCCAGTAAATTAGATTTGTACTGGATAAATCAAGATACGACACATCCTGTGTGGGTTCGATCGTTTTGTGTACCTGTTTTCAATAATGCTGGGACCTTCAAGGGTCTGCGTTGTTTCAGCAGGGATGTCACCGAATACCAAGTTGCCGAAACAAAGATACAGGAGCTGGAGAATAAGTTAAGTGATGCATATAAACAGCTCCATGAAGTTCTACAGAAACAACCAAAGGAAAAAGCTCTCTTTGAACCAGTCCTAGCCACCACGGTTGAACAAGAGTTTGATTATATGATTTTGTTTGATGAAAACGCAAAAATCGTTAATTGTACAAATGATATTCAGAAGAAACTTGGGTTTAGCAAAGAGGAGATGTTATCTCTTACATTTTCTGATGTTGTCTATCTTGAGTCATCCGATGCAATTAAAGCAAGTTTAGATGAGGTCAAGAAACAAGGAAGCATACAAACAAAAAATATTCATAAGAAAAAAGATGGATCATCGGTTTTCGTCAGTGAGCATATCAAATATCTGAAAGATCGGAATTTATTTATCTGTATGGTAAAAGAGGATACAATGTGATACGTCTGCAAAGAAAAACTATTCCTCTGTTTTCATACAGCCACCTCTTAGAAAACCATCAACTATTTATGGTGAATCCATATCTGGGGTCTTGAGAATATGGCAATAAAAGCATCGAGACGTGCACAAGGGGTTGAGTATGCGATTCGAGATGTTCTGATTCCAGCACGACAGTTGGAGAAAAAAGGAATCACGATTTTAAAGCTGAATATCGGTGATCCAAACGCGTATGATTTTGATACACCACAGCATATTAAAGATGCGTTATACAAAGCAGCAAATGAACAACATAATGGATATGCTCCTTCAGAAGGTTTTCTTGAACTACGGGATGCAATCATTGAGCGGGAAAAGACGAGAAATAATGTTTCTTATGAACCAGATGATATCTGTGTCACGACCGGGGTCACGGAAGGACTACAAATGCTTCTGAACGCATCGTTGGACCCAAAAGATGAGTTGTTGATCCCAGGACCTACCTATCCGCAATATAATGTGATAACAAAATTTGCTGATGCGGAACCTGTTCCGTATCATTGTATTGAGGAGGAGAACTGGCAGCCTGATGTCGATGATATCCGTCAGAAGATTTCAGAGCATACCAAAGGAATCGTTCTTATCAACCCGAATAACCCAACAGGTGCGTTGTATTCTAAGAAGGTCTTAAAAGAAATTCTTGATATCGCAGGTGAGCATCATATCATGGTGATCTCTGATGAGATCTATGATGATTTGACCTTCGATGGAAAACAATATGCGACAGCCTCGCTTACTAATGATGTCCCAATCATCACGTTCAACGGGTTTTCAAAGGTATACATCATACCGGGGTGGCGTATTGGGTATACCATGTTCAAACATGCGGGGGAACTGGACGAAATTCAAGATGCGTTTATGCGGATTGCTCGATCGCGGCTCTGTGCAAACTCGGTCTGTCAACAGGCGTGTATTCAAGCGTTACGTGGACCACAGGATCATATCGAGAAAGTGAATGACAAGTTACGGAAACGACGGGATTTCTCCTACAAACGTCTGAATGAAATTGAGGGTATTTCCACAGCAAAACCAGATGGTGCGTTTTACATTTTCCCTAAAATTGAAGCGATGGGGATAGGACCCTGGAAAAACGATAAGGAATTCGTCCTTGATTTATTACAAGAGGCACATGTGTTAGTCGTGAATGGATCAGGATTCTGTGCAACCTACGGAAAAGGACATTTCCGAGCAGTGATTCTTCCCCCGATGGAAACCTTGGAAAACGCGTTCAATGAAATGGAAGTGTTCATGAAAAAGAGGTTGAAACAACAATACAGCGTCCATCCAAATTCATAAAACACAATTTTAAAAAATATAACAGAGAAGTACTTAGAGGTTTTTTACTACTAATATACTAATGTTAGATATAGTTTTATAATATAATATAAAAATCCTAATATTGATAGGTTTGTAAGAAATCTATCGTGATTTTAATTGAATTGCGATTAATTTTAAAAAAAAAAATATAAATAATAAACGCACTTTATATTAGAATAAGATTAAATAATAGGAAGGATTTATATCAAATACAAGGAAAATGAATAGAGGCACATAAATGCGTTTTAAAACCTATTATAGACAGAGGACCCTATTTTTCTTAGTTGTAATGCTGTTATTTGGGACTATATTTCTTCCTCGATCTTCGACACTGATAGTTACCCAAAATAATAGTCACCCCTTTCAAATAAATAATGGCCAAATTTTATTTTCCCCGGTCTCATCAAAAACAACCTATCTTATTGATAGGACAGGAACTGTGAATCGTACATGGTCGAGTAATTATCTACCTGGACTATCGGTTTATATGTTAGATAGCGGATCCATTCTTCGTACAATCGATATAGCCTCCGGCCAGGGTGGTAGTGGAGGAGTTGAAAGATATACTTATGACGGTATATTGAATTGGCATTTTGAATATTACTCACCAAATCAATACCAAAGCCATCATGATATCGAACCATTACCAAACGGAAATGTGCTACTTCTTGCGTTTGAATTGAAAACACCAACTCAAGTAATTAATGCAGGGGGTAACCCAGATTTAACTCCTTCATCGAATATTGAATTTGATTATATAGTAGAAGTTCAACCTACGAGCCCAACGACTGGTGCAATTGTTTGGGAATGGCATTCATGGAATCACCTTACCCAAGATTATGATTCTAAAAAAACAAACTTCGGTGTTGTAGCTGATCATCCTGAATTAATTGACATTAATTTTGGTGGTTCACAAACCGATTGGCTCCACTGTAATTCAATAGATTACAATGAACAATATGATCAAATACTTCTTAGCTCGAGAAATCTCAACGAAATCTATATAATCGACCATAATACAACAACCGCAGAAGCAACAGGTCATAACGGTGGACAATACGGAAAAGGTGGAGATATCCTGTACCGATGGGGAAACCCAAAATCCTACAGAGCTGGATCTTCATATTCTCAAAAACTCTTTGGACAACACGATGCCCAATGGATAAAACCGGGGTGCCCTGGTGCAGGAAATATACTCCTATTCAATAATGGTGTTGGACGCCTTTATTCTTCAGTAGATGAGATCATACCTCCTATGAACACGTCGGGTTATTATTCTTATGAATCTGGGCAACCATTCGCACCAGACTCACCAACATGGTCATACAGCGCAAAACCAGCAATTAGTTTTTATGCATCTTTCATCTCCGGCTGTGAGCGTCTCCCAAATGGAAACACCCTGATTTGCGATGGACCTGCAGGTCGTTTTTTCGAGGTTACCCCAGATAAAAAGACGGTTTGGGAGTATGTGAACCCCTATCCAAATCTTTTGAACAATAATGTCTTTAAAATTCAATATATTCCACCCAAAGAACCACCACAACCTAAAATCCCCGATTTGCAATGTGACGGAATTATGAGCTGGTCAGATATCAAAGTTGGGTCAACTGTCTCAGGTAGTTTTCAGGTCAGCAATGTTGGTGGGAATGAGTCGCTTCTTAATTGGACGATTGATTCATTTCCCAGCTGGGGTACCTGGTCATTTGATCCCCATTTCGGTAGAGAGCTTGCACCGGAGCATGGACTAGTTACTGTTCATGTAACGGTTGTGGCACCGGATGTGAAAAACACTGAATTTAATGGCTATATTCGGGTGATAAACCAGGATAATCCTAATGATTCTGATGTCATTCCTGTATACCTGAAAACACCAAGAAACACAGTATTATTTTCATTCGTGAATGAGTTTCTAAGAAATCATCCCTTTTTATTCCCGTTACTCCGTCTTCTAATACATGAGTAGAATGGTTCTTATCATTTCTTTTTTGTCTTATTTATTCTTCCGTCTTCAACAGACAAACATATTTTTTTCTAATAAATAAGAATATAAATCACAAAAGGATACTCTTTTGCGAGGTTGGAAAGATGGAGGAAAAAGAGCCGAACGTATTTGACAGCCCAAAATTAATTGAATATAAGGCATTGGAGACGAAGCTGTACGGAGAGTTGATAAAATCGTGTCGTTTTTATCATAACAAACTCAGTCTTATCTCCATTTTGGGAATTTTAGAGCTTGTCAATCAAGAAATAAAGGATTTAGATAAAACTGATTTCAAAAACGTTGATGATGAGCTTATCAGTAATCGAGACTTATTGAATCGATTAATATAAGTGATTTTCACGTCTTATGATATTCTTATTTTTTCACGGTTAGGTCAAGTACTATCATTTTTTTTGGAAAAAGATTTATAAAAGTATATCTTTATGTATATACATTCTAGAGATCGTAGCAAATAGTTCATCAAAAGGTTAATGAGGAGCAGAAGGTTAGAGACTTCAAGGGGAAACGTATGATTATCGCTCAACTTAGCATCGCACCACTTGGAAAGGGTACCAGTGTGAGCACGTATGTAAAAATCGTCATAGAAACCTTGAAAAAAGAACACATTAAATTCCAAACAAACGCAATGGCAACGGTCATTGAAACAAAAGATTTAGCAACCTTGTTTCGTATTATCCAAAAAGCACATCTTGCGGTAGCGGCCGCTGGAGCAGAACGCATTATAACCGAAATAAAAATCGATGATCGAAGAGACAAAGATGCAACGATGGATTCGAAGTTAAAATCCTTGAAATAACAATGCCGTTCAGAGGTTTCAAAACAGTTATATGGGACATCCTCATTTCGAGTTGCGGGAAGGTATCATTGTGTCATCAAAATCCTTAGTTGAAATATGCTTTCACGGGCGAGGCGGACAAGGCGCTGTCACTGCCGCAAACCTCCTAGCTAGCGCAGCCTTACAAGATGGGAATAAAGGGGTACAAGCTTTCCCGTTATTTGGTGCAGAACGACGAGGCGCCCCAGTCAAAGCATTCGCAAGAATCTCTGGAGAAGAAATCCACCTCCGTAGTGAAATCTATAACCCAGATATCGTCATTGTTCTTGATGAAAGCATCATGGATTTAGTCGATGTTTTAAAAGGATTTAAAGAGGACGGCAAGATCCTTATTAACACCAGAAAAAAACCTCAAGATTTTGAATTTTCTACGCAATACCACGTAGCGACCGTCGATGCAACCGGAATTGCTTTAAAATATAACATCCTTGTAGGAGGAATCCCTGTTGTAAACACTCCAATCCTTGGTTCGATACCAAGAATTCTCAATCGAGTTACACTTCAATCAATCCAGCAAGTAGTCCAAGAAAAATGGACGAGAAAAAAAGAACTAGGCCAGCGTAATGTGAAAGCAACACAAGAAGCGTTTGATCACACAGAGGTGAACTTTTGAAGAAATATCCCGTTGAGACAAGCCTCTCATACCCAAAAAAAGGCGCGATGGGTAAAACGGGTAGCTGGCGGGTTTTCAAACCGATTCTTGACAAAAAAAAGTGTGTCAAATGTTTACGATGTTGGATTTTTTGTCCTGAAGGCAGTATCTACCGTGAAAAGGACGACTCCGTTCGTATAGATTATGATTACTGCAAAGGTTGTGGTGTTTGCGCCAATGAATGTAATGTAAAAGCAATTATCATGGAACGAGAAGAGGCTAAGAAAAAATGACGATCATGATGGACACAGGGAATCGAATAGCAGCAAGAGCAGCGGTCATGGCAAAACCAGAGGTTGTCGCAGCATACCCGATCACCCCACAGACGACGCTTGTTGAAGCAATCGCAGAGTATGTTGCAAGCGGTGAATTTAAAGGAGATTACATCTGTGTTGAAAGCGAACATTCTGCGATGTGCGCATGTATTGGAGCAAGTGCCGCTGGTTCACGGACGTTTACCGCGACTTCATCTCATGGGCTTTTGTTGATGCATGAGATGTTGCATTGGGCTGCTCTTGCCAGACTCCCTGTCGTGATGTGTAACATCAACCGGGTCATAGGACCAGGATGGAATATCTGGGTTGATGAGAATGACTCTATTTCACAACGTGATACCGGTTGGATCCAATTCTATTGCAGCAGCAACCAAGAAATTTTTGATACGGTTATCCAAGCATTCAAACTTGCTGAACACGAAAAAATCGTTCTACCAGTTATGGTCAACCTAAATGCGTTCATTCTATCCCATACCTCAATGCCTGCGGAGATTCCTAAGCAACATACGGTGGATGAATTCTTAGGAAAATATATACCAAAATGGAAGCTTGATATTGATAACCCCACGACATTTGGGAACATCATCGGTCCTGCCTATTACTATAAGGTGCGACGAGCGATGCAAGAATCACAGATGTATGCAAAAAAACTGATTCCACAGATAGCAAAAGACTGGAAGAAAGCCTCTGGATATTTCCATGGAGATTTACTAGAATACTACAAATGTGAGGGCGCGGAACATATTCTCTTGTCGATGGGTGCGATTGGTGCGGAAAGCAAAATCGCTATTGATGAATTGCAAAAAGCAGGAAAAAAGATTGGTCTTGCCCGCGTTCGGGTAATCCGACCATTCCCCACAGAAGAAATCATCACATTAGGAAAACAAGCGGACCTTATCGTGATTGACCGTAACATTTCCATTGGGTCGGAAGGGGTGCTCTTCAACGAAGTAAAAGCAGCATTATACGGAAAATCAACAGCGAAAGTAACAGGTTTTATCGCAGGACTTGGCGGAAAGGATGTCACCTATAAGGACATTGAAACAATCTGTACGAAAGCGATGAAAGGGACCGTTAAAGAACAAGAATGGTTCGGGATGGAGGACTAGAAAATGGCGTTGAAAGATTTTCCACTTGACGAATGCCTTCTTCAAGGAAACGCATCCTGTCCTGGATGCCCAGCGACCACTGGATTGCGTTTGGTGTTAAAAGCACTAGGGAAGAAGACAATCATGGTTGTTCCTGCGTGTTGCACTGCAGTCATTGAAAGCCTGTATCCTCATACCTCCTTTGATATCCCGGTGATGAATATCGCTTTTGAAGCAGCAGCAGCGGGTGCGTCTGGAGTTGAAGCAGCGTTACGTCAGCAGGGACGGACCGATATCACGGTTGTCGCCTGGGCTGGAGACGGTGGGACGTATGATATCGGCATTCAAGCACTCTCCGGTGCTCTCGAGCGAGGAACCAATTTCATTTACATTTGCTACAACAACCAAATCTATTCAAACACCGGTATTCAACGAAGTGGAGCAACCCCCTATGCCGCCTGGACGACAACAACAGTCGGCGGAAAAAACGAGTTTCGAAAAGAGATGGGAGAGATTGTCCTTGCACATCATATCCCGTATGTAGCGCAAACCTGCATTAGCTATCCAGAGGATGTGTACAATAAAATAACGAAAGCGAAGAACATGAAAGGCCCAAAATACATAG
>DATLAF010000041.1:0-5806 GCA_035527635.1 Thermoplasmatota archaeon
CGAGGCGAAACCAGAATGTTCCAAGATTGAACCAGAATTACGAGAAGTGAAAAAAGATCACTATATCGCGTGTTTGCCCCATGAAGCTTAGAGACCTATTTATGACAAGAGACCTCTCACAGGAAGAACCATTTTCTTCTCAGACGACGATACAGCATTCAACAAAAAAAACATCAACAAGTTCATTACAGGGTAGCATACAGTATCTCCTGAAAAGACGACGTCAAAATATCATCAATAGCATGGTACGACCATTATATCAGGAGGCGTTAAAATCACCTTTTATCGTTTTTACATTACTTCTTGATACATTGATACCTCTCGAAATCATGCGCGTGCTCTCATCACCTCTAGATATCGCTTTAGCACTCCTCACCCTTGGTTTCTTCATCTACGTGGAAATACGGATATACAACTTTTATTGGGGAAAAAAAGGTCGTTGGTCTCTCGAGAAATATAAAAACGTATTAAAACAAAGCAATAAACAAAAAGAAAAATTATAAAAGAGCCTTATACCTTTTCTCGCATCCAGTTGTAGTGTCGCATCTTGCTGGTTTGCCCAAACCCACAGAAGGCACATCGTCTTTTTTGTACATGGAAGGAATGTCTACCGCATCGTCGACACGCGATATGAGTGGTTTTTCCACCAGCTCGGCACGTTGTTCCTTTCGTCATAGTAGGTACCCCCTATTCTAAGGTGATATATAAATGATATTGTCCCCCCTGACGATGACTTTCTCATGTTTTGTTTTCTTATCAGAACGCACAATCTCATCTGCGTTTTTTAAGACGAGATTCATATGGGGAACATCATAACCATCCAGGATGCCTTGGTATTCAACACCGCTGCGCAGCTTAACAATGACTCGAGCGTTCAAGCATGCATGTAGGAGTTTTAATGGTTTTTCCATAGCCGTTACCTAGGAGAGACGAAATGGTGATAGCATTTATAACAGTTTGGGCATTGGATCTCCAGGATAACTTTTAAAACGATTCTAGGAATATCAAGTGTATGGCTGTGAAAATAAAAAATCGACATCGTCTGAAAGAGCGGGACGTAAAAGAGCTGATCGCTGATTTAAAGACCAGGTTTAAGGGAGACTTTTTTGATGAAAAGATTGCTGTCGATATCGGAAACGTTGAGGAATTTACCGTTATAGTCGTAAACGATAGTATTGATTTTATGATGCATAACAACAAGGTTGTTTTTACACTACAGGGGGTGATGAAGTATCAGCCAAAAACCAACTACGTCATCGTCGATATGGGTGCGGTTGTTTTTATTACAAAAGGAGCAGATGTCATGGCCCCAGGGATTACCGATGTGGACCCGATGATTCAGAAAGACGATCTTGTATGGATTTGTGATGAGAAACATCGGAAGCCGTTGGCTGTTGGGGTTGCGTTGATGAATGGGGAGGAGATGAAAACAAAAAAACCTGGAAAAGCAGTAAAAACAATCCATTATGTGGGTGATCGGTTGTGGATGCTTACCCACTAGGCAGCTACGAAGTTATTTTTATAACAGCTTAGTGATGATGCCAGGGAGGTTCTGCAGGTTTTTTGAGAACCGATGATCATCGTTGTATAACTGTATCGTTGCATTCTGTGCTTCTGCAAAGCGCAAAATCCATTCATCAGGGACAACATCGTCTAAGGTTCCCCGCAGAATGGTAATAGACGCAGGGATTTTCTCCCGAAATAGTCGTGGGTTGCTCATTTCTTGCAGGATTCTTAAGGGGACTCCTTTTATGGTATGGAGATCAACATCAGGTGGGATGATCGCAGGGTTAAGAAGGATAAGTTGTCGAACGTTAGCGTTGGTAAGAGCAGTAGCTGCAGCCAGGAATCCTCCAAGAGAAGACCCAATCAACACGATATCGTGATCGTTTTGTATGACATCGGATATACGGTTCAGACACCTCGAAATGATAAGTTCCTCAGGAGAACCATCTCGATAGGTGATTGGTATAGCTTGTAATGTTTCTTTTAGTACTGTTGCTTTTTCCCCATCAGGGCTTGATTGATAGCCATGAAGATAATACAGCATAGACGTCCCTCTACCTTTTATGATGATACATAGATGATGATATAAAAAAAATTTATGGAAGAGCATTCTTTAGATAAACAAGGTGGTTACTGTTGTGTCGATAGAGGGGCTTCTTCTGGGGGAACTTCCTCTTTTGTTGCTTCTGTTCCTTCAGCTGCTATGATCTCAGCTTTGACCTCATCTAAGATAGTTAACATATCACTGAGTTTTATGCGCGGTTCTTTGATAAATCGTTGTCGGACCGTCCATTCCCATTTTCCGGTATCAAACATTTTGATTTTTATTGTGATTCTTTCAACTAACTTTTGGTTCTCTCTCAGCCTCACACCCAAACCGGTATCCGTGGTTATCGTTTATATACTTTTTCTTTTTCACAGATGATATGAAAGATATACCGTGGCGTCACTATAGAACCTAAATAGGTAATTATTGAACTTTACAAATGTTTATAAAGCGAAATATATTTTAGAATACTAGCGAAAATTAGGAGTAGTGTATCAGAATGGGAATAACAAGTAAGATTTTTGGTGAGAAAAAAACATCAGCAACAGAGGGATATATCGATCTTGAGAAATATGCAGATGCACAAGTCGGAGGAATGTCTAGTGCACGGATGCATGTTGCTATTGGTGAGATTCAACGGTATGAGGATTTAAGGGAATTAACAGATTATGTCTATGGTGGAAATGTACTCATCCTTGATTTCACTTCGATTTCCGATCAAGAAGTATTGCTTAAAAGAGTCACCAGTGAGTTAAAACGGATCACGGATGACATCGGTGGTGATGTCGCAGGTATCGGCAACAACCTCATGGTCGTTTCCCCAAATGGCGTGAAAGTTGAACGCCGGAAATTACATGGAAAGTTCTAATCCTTGTTTTTTCCCTCTTTTTTATTTTTATGCTGTGATGCGAGTAACACGACCAGTGAGTCTGTTTTTTCCATGACCTGTTCGTATCCAATCTGTGCAGCAAGTTTTTGCCCAAAATTTTTGATCTGTTCATGGCTTGGCATATTGGAGAAGTGAAGCCGGTTTCTTGATGAACCAACAAAAACATATCCTTTAGGTTCGATAAACGTTGGCGAAGCCCTTGCATCAAATTTTGCATAGGCTTCGATGTGTTTCTCATCCATGTTCCACCCATGAACCAGGGTGTGACGAATCACGGTTCGCGTATTTAGAGACGGGAGGAGTGCGAGTGTTTGCTGAATCTTATCCCATCCGTTTGGAATAAGTGGGGCACAGAGTTTCTTGTAGAGTTCCTGCGTTGGGGCGACAATCGACACAAAGAGCTGGGTGGGTAACGTATCAAGTTTTTCCAAGGCGTCAGGCGTTGTTCCATTGGTGACGAGAAACGTCGTAATGCCTTTCCGATGACAGCGCTCAAAAAATTCTCCAAGCTTTGGATAGAGCGTAGGTTCCCCAGAAAGCGAACAGGCAAGCATGTTTGGTTCGTTTGCCTCCTTCCATTTTTTCTGATCACAGCGAGGGTCTCCTTTGAACCCGGTGATAAGTTTTTGTTGTGCCTCAATCGCATGTTCCAGGATGTAATCAGGATCGTCGATGTCCTGTAATTCTTTTTCTGTAAAATTTTGGAATCGCCAGCAGAACAGGCACATCTGTGTACAATGGGTTATCGTTGGGGTCATCTGTAAGCATCGATGGGAGGAAATACCGTAAAAGGTTTGTTTATAGCATTGTCTACCGAAAAGAAGACTTTGTTTCATCCAATGGCAGAGTTTCACCCCGGAATGTTTGCCGATGATCGCGTAATGCTGTCGTTTGAGGATTTTCTGTAATTCAGGGTTCATAGACGGTTGGATAGGCGATAGGTTTTTATTTTATATCAATTATGCTTCAGAGAGTGTTTTCTCCCTAAAAAAAGGTTTTATGAGGCGCAATCATCAACATCAGGAAAGGTACTTTCATTGAAAATAATTGACATCTTACACAGATGACAGAGTCCTTCCTCATCGGCAGGTAGAAGATTTGTGCCGCAGAGCGAACAATGCTGGTTCATGTAAAAAACTCCAATATAATTATCCCTTGCCTGAGTAATAGAAACCGTATGATATAAAGTATTTGTTTTTTCGTAAACCTTATATGATAATTATTTTTTTCTCCCGGCTACTATCTATCCTATAACTATTACGGTAAGTTTTTGTAAGGAAACCTGATTTGGAGATAGAACACCTATGAAAATAGACCCATGGAGCTCAACAACCTATCAGGATTACGCACGATTGCGTGATGAATTTGGGATTCAGGAATTCTCTGAGGACCTTTGGAAAGATCTTCCGCATCCTCATCGACTGCTGCGACGAGGCGTCGTGTTCGGTCATCGAGGTTTCGAGTTGATCCACGAGGCGATTCAGAAAAAGAAACCATGGGCGATACTTACAGGACTTATGCCATCGGGACGGATGCATCTAGGCCATAAGATGGTAATCGATGAGGTCCTTTACTATCAGAGTCTGGGTGCAGATATTTTCATTGCGGTTGCTGACATTGAGGCGTATGCGACCAGAGGGTTTACTTTAGAAGAAACAAAAGAGCTTGCGGTCAACGAATATATAGCGAATTACGTCGCGCTAGGCTTAGACCCCAAGAAGAGCCATCTCTATTTCCAATCAAAACATCAGGATGTGAAAGACCTTGCGTTTCTGCTTGGGAAAAAGGTGAACTGGTCTCAGATGGTTGCGACCTATGGGTTTGAAGGGTCAACGAACATGGCTCATATTTTTTCTCCCTTGGTTCAGACTGGAGATATCCTTCATGTCCAGCTTGAGAAATTCGGTGGCATTCGACCAACCCTTGTCCCTGTTGGAGTTGACCAAGACCCGCATATCAGACTTAGCAGAGATATTGCACAGGCGCATCGTCTCTATAATGTGACCATGACGAAAGATAATAAGATCGGTGTGTTCGTCAAGGTTGACACCAACATCAAAGAGCTGTTGGACGCTGCAGAGAAAATCCTAAAAAAACTCCAGTTTGTTGATGTAAAACGCATCACGGATTATAAGGCAATTTATATTAACACCGCAAAAGAAGAAGATATCCCTCGTATTGACGAGGCACTCGCAAGTATAGAACCATCCTTCCACGGATACGGCTTCCTGCAGCCATCGTCAACCTATCATCGGTTTATTACGGGTTTAACAGGCGAGAAGATGTCATCGTCCAAACCAGAAAGTGCGATTTTCCTAACGGACAGCCCTCAAGAAGCGAAAAAGAAGATTATGAATGCGAAAACCGGTGGAGCCGCAACCCTTGAGGAACAGAAAAAATCCGGGGGAAAACCAGATGAATGCATGATTTATGAGTTGTTCTTGTATCATTTAATCGAGGATGATAACGAGCTGAAAAGCATCTATGAATCGTGCAAGAAAGGGGAACTGATGTGCGGAGTATGCAAGAAACGCGCGGCAGACCTAATGGAAATATTCCTCATGGATTTACAGGAAAAGCGCAAAAAAACTAATGAACAAATACAAGAGTTCCTGAAATGACATTATTCATAGGACGTATAAAGTCCATCGTCTGAAACCATTTTTTCAAGGCACGTTTCAAGTTTTTTTTGTTGAAGGGAAAACGATTGCTTTAGGCAATGGAATGTGTCTTTTGAGGTAGATGCGTGTCCGCGTACAGGGATAGTAATCCCAAGGTTTCCTCCGTTCACCGCACTGGTAAGGATTTGTTCTGGGGGTATTCCTCTGTTGATGTTGGTAATGATTTTTTGGATATCTCCTTGG
>DATLAF010000042.1:0-2219 GCA_035527635.1 Thermoplasmatota archaeon
TTTTATAGGGGGTTTTGGATTTGCGTGGTTTGTATCAGATCCGGAAGGGATTTCAGACGCGAGTTCTGCCCGACAAAAACTGGGGCAAGGTTGGCGGGGGCGGATGTAGCCCCCTGCCTCGGGGCGCAGCACGGCGCACCGATCTCACATAAACTCGAACAAAACGATGAATATACTTGCAAACATAGTATCAAAGTGCGGTGTCTTCCGCATAGTTCTGTGGTTCGATTCCGCAGTGGGGAGAAGTCGGGTGCGAATCCCGTACTCCTCATACCAAGGAAGACATTGCAGGAAGACACTGACATGACTGGTATTTCATATAACGTTTCTAAATCGCCAAGAGAACTAAAACAACACCCAATTAATATTGAGATTTATGGATTGGAAGTTGCTGATTCAGATTTGGTTGATAGTATCAAATCGAAAGGAATTCTTGAGCCAATTGTAATAAAAGAAGATGGAACCATTCTTTCTGGGCATAGACGATGGATGGCCGCGAAAGATTTGCAGTTGGATAAGATTCCGTGTAGAATCATTACTTTTTCAGATGCACTTGATGAGGAAGAGGCACTAATTGAGTTCAATCGACAGAGAATAAAAAATTTCACACAGACAATGAAAGAATCTGATCACCTGATTGTGATAGAATCAAAACGATCAAAGGAACGCCAAGGTACACGAACAGACATTGTGGCAATATTGCCACGAAGTGAAATTGGAAAAACCCGCGATAAGGTTGCAGAGAAAGTCGGGATGAAACCTCGCACATTTGATAAAGCACGAACTATTTGGGAAAAAGCAAAACAGGGAAATGCAACTGCTACCACCCTTGTAAAGAAGATAGATACCAAATCTGAAACTGTAACTGGGGCATTAAACGAAATTAAAAAAGAAGAAAAACTAATCAAACGCCGGGAAGAGCTTGCGCAAAAAACATCCGAAGCCCAAAAACTTCCCGATACCATCACCCTCCACCATGGCAATTTCCTCACCGATTTCATAAACCTTGATGAGGGTTCTATTGACTGTATCATTACCGATCCGCCATACGTAAAAGAATGGTTGGACAATTATGGTGCATTTGCGGAGGCTGCTGCGTATGTTTTGAAGCCGGGCGGATTCCTGATAACTTACATCGGGCATATTCACATGGATAAAATTCTTGCACAGATGACACCGCATCTTGAATATTACTGGATTGCCATGTTGAAACATGCCGGTACAAATGCCGCTGTCCATTCCCGTTCTGTTCAATGTGGAATGAAACCGATTCTTATATTCAACAAACCCCCGCGAACGAAACCAAAACGATATTTCAATGATATCATCATCGGAACCGGAAAAGAAAAAGATGCCCACGAATGGCAGCAGGGAGAAGAAGAATTGCGGCAGATTTTTGAGCCATTCACTGATCCGGGTGATATCGTTCTCGATCCCTTCATGGGCAGTGGTACAACTCTATCAATGGCAAAAAAACTTAATCGTGTTGCAATAGGATTTGATATTGATAAAGATAATGTTGATATTGTCCGGGGAAGATTATGCCATTAGATCAATCGTGGAGGAATACACCACCAGAAGTTACACACTGTGGAGAATTCCTTGTCGAATCTATTTTAAATCGATATCTTGCACCACACAATTTAAAATCGTTCCGGGTTCCAAAAAATCCATATTCTGCATGGGATTTAGATATATATAATTTCGATATGGCAACTTTAACACAAAAAGAAAAAATAATACGAATTGATGTTGAGAGGAAAAAATTGCGATTTCCAGAAGGAAAACCACCTTCTCCAATTGGTGTATGGCCATATGGAGTTAGATTTTTAAAAAGGAAGGATAAAGCTTCAAGTCGCAATATCGATGTTTATATGTTATTTGACAATTCGGATACTGATCCGAGATTTATATGGACAACATATGGATTTATTCGTGAAAAGGGTTTATTATCTATTGGATTAACTCCTGATACATCTTATTTTAGGATTCGCCCACAATTTTATACCTTGTTGCAATACAATTTGGTTTCGCTTACAGAGTATATTTGTGGTATACGGGATGCCAATTTTTAACATCAAACCACAACCTTTATAATCTCCTACTACTATACTACTATTAGAGGTCAGTTATGAGCTCTACAGTTCAAATCTCGTTAGACAACCTCCGTGAGATTCAGCTTGCGGAGATTCAAGACCGGTATCCGGAAATCCCAAAGG
>DATLAF010000043.1:0-2532 GCA_035527635.1 Thermoplasmatota archaeon
TGTACGATACGATGTGGAGTGGTACGCGAGTCATGGCTGAGCAGATCGCAAAAGGTATAACGAGTATCGATAAATCGGTGACCGTTAAACTCTATAATATGGGGCATAGCGATAAAAACGATGCCATTACGGAGGTGTTCAAATCTAAGGGGGTCGTGTTTGGATCCCCCACGATTAATAAGGGAATCCTCACCTCGGCTGCATCCATGCTTGAAGAACTGCATGGGTTAGGGTTTAAGGATAAAAAGGCGGCAGCGTTTGGATGCTATGGCTGGAGCGGTGAATCAGTACAAGTCATCAATGAGCGTTTGACAGCAGCAGGGTTTACCATGGTCGACGAAGGACTTAAAATACTCTGGAACCCTGATGACACCAGCAGGAAAGCTTGTTTTGAGTACGGACGGACCCTGGCGAAGAAACTCTAATAATTTTTCTTCAATTTGTTTACAGAGCAAGAATTGGGTGAAGCATTAAATTATCAATCAATTAGATAGAAATAAAATTAGATTAAGAAATTTATCTGCATGTGCATCTGAATATACAGATGAAAATAAAAAAAAGATATGCAAATATATATCTTTTTCTTGAAAAGATTATCTCTTTAACGTCACACCACGCTGATTCTGGTACGTCCCCGACCGCTCGTGGTACAACGCCTTTGGAACATTCTCAAGACGTTCAAAAACAATCTGACAAAACCGGTCACCAATCGGGATTTCGACTTCTGTATCACTTGCATTAAAACACCCAAATGTCAATGTCCCATGAAAACCCGCATCAACCTTCCCGAAACTCGCCAGAATACCTTTGCGCGCATAACTTGAGCGAATCCATAACTGAGACGTTATCTGCGGCCCCATCTTCACAAACTCTTTTGTACTTATCGCAAACCAAGTAAGTGGCGGAATCACAGCGATACCTTCCTTGATATGTTGATCGGTTCTCCTGATAAAAATCTCTTCAATGGAAAGATCATATCCATTCGGAGTAAGATTCTTTTGGACAAAAGGCTCAATACTAAGATCATTGCGTTGAAGCGCCTGCTCTATATCGCAATCAGAAAGAACAGTCATAGAAATCACGATTTATTTTGGAGAGATTACAATTTTTTTAATGGTAACATCCTGAAGAGGTTTATCGTTCCTATCCGCCTTCACCGTTGAGATTGCATCCACCACGTCCATCCCTTCGATAACCTTGCCAAACACGGGATGCGCACTCGTATACGGTTTCTTATCAAAATCAAGGTAACAGTTATCAACAATATTGATAAACCATTGGCTTCCACCGGTGTTCGGTCCACTGTTCGCCATCGCAATCGTCCCTCGCACGTTGCTGAGGTCTTTATGAAACTCATCATTAATGCTATACCCGAGACCACCCGTGCCATTTCTCTTCGGACATCCACCCTGAATCATGAACTGGGGAATCACCCGATGGAAAATCAATCCATCGTAGAAGCCTTTGTTCACCAACGTAATGAAATTCTCAGTCGTAACCGACGCTTTCTCCTCGAAGAGTTCAATAGTAAATTTGCCCTTATTTGTCTCAAATATCGCTTTTCTGTCTACCATTTCCCTTCCACTCCTTTTTATGAACTGATGATTATGATATTATTAATGATAATGTCGGTGGTTGGCTTCCCGGTTCCATCACCGCTATCAGAGTGAGGTTGTACTGCGATAGCTCTCACGACATCAATTCCTTCAATAGTCACTCCAAAAGCAGCGTAATTTCCATCAAGAAAAGATTGCGCGCCATCACAAATAAAGAATTGCGTGCTCCCTCCGACTTGTGCTCCGGTGCTTGCCATCGAAATCGCCCCGTCAACATGTGTCACATCACTGGTCTCAAATGGGATGTTCCCATAAGGACTAGGTTTTAGGGTTCCATTTGGGTAATATCCTCCGCCTTGTATCATGAAATTTTCACCAATTCGATGAAAAATAAGACCATTGTAAAATCCATCGTTTACCAGTTTTACAAAATTATCGACTGTTTCTGGCATTTTATCTTTAAATAATTCTACCTTAAACGTTCCAAAGCTCGTATCAAATAGTGCAACTGGATTGCCTGCAGGGGTTCCATTATTTTGCGAATTTGACGATGAATTCTGAAGTATAACAAAGGCGACGACAGCAACCGCAATAACAATCAGAACAAGGGCAACATACAACCATTTCCGTGATGTTTTTTGTAATCTTTGAGGTGGATTATCTACCCGCTTCCTTGGCTTATCTATTGGACTCATACTTTCATTCTCCACAATACGTAATTAGTATGTGGGATGTCGCGTCCTCTTTTAAAAGTTTTTAAAGACTCAGCCCTGGATTTACAGAATTGTAAATGATGCAACATCTGATTGTTTCTTATTCTGAGCAGTATCCATAGCAACGATCCAGTAGGAGATGGCCTGACCAGTGGAGAACTGACCAAGTTCGATACCAAAAATAGGATCATTTGATTGATTTTTTAACGGGTCTTCCTCATGGCGACTTTGAATGGGAAAATCACCATAACGATACAATGAAA
>DATLAF010000044.1:0-2980 GCA_035527635.1 Thermoplasmatota archaeon
ATACCCCATTGTATATATGGTGAGTTTCACGGGCACCGTACTTACGGGAAAGTGCAGGGCCTGATAAAGCCACTGGGAACAATGGCTGAAAGAGGGAAGAAGGAAAGAAAATGCCTGACGGAGAGGATGAGCAGTACTGGATCGACCAAGCAGACTATGATGATTGATGAATAGTGAACGGTAAGTCCGATCATCATAGACCCCTCGGAATCCATTTTTGAGTGAGTGGTTAAGGCTTATTTTCCTAACCCGCTGAATGAAGTTGAAAACTGCAGAGAATTGTGAAAAACACAACGTTTGGGGCAATAAAACTCATTGGCAATTTATGAAATCACTTACCGATTTTACGTTTAATGAGGAGGAGAAAAGTGAGGTAAAGTTGTGATCTTCAGCACGGAGTTCGAGCCCGGCAAGCGGCTCAATGCTCTGGGTGGGATTGCGGCGATTGTGCGGTTTGGGATTAGTAACTCGTTCCGAAATTCAAATTCAAGGAAATTGGAGTAATAAGTCCGTTATTTCGTATTTTTCCACTCCTGTTCAAAATCACTCCGTTTTCAAACCTTTAAATGAGAAATAGAACCATTAAAGATGAAATAACATTTGCACTGTTTACAGTAGTTCCAAAAGTAGGTGATTCAGTATACGTCCTTATTTTGAAAATAACAGCGCTAATGGCGTTTTACGTTTTGAATTAATATGCATCTAATTTTTGTAATAAAGAATAAATTTATCTCATAAATTTAACTCAATTATCAAAATCATTCAGTGTCGTGCAAGATTTCCCGCCACTTTCGTCAATGATCATACAAACTTTTTGATATGGTCCTTTTTTAACATTTTTCACATGAAATGAAAAAACAGTATTATTCACGAGAAAGTGTACGCTCTTTTCTGAATTAGGATGAGTGAATGTGTATTTAATTGTTGTTGAAATCTCATGATTTTTTAAGAATTGTCTAATTTGTATGTTTCTCTTTTTTATTTTCTCACCTCTATAAATGTATTTTTTTTTTACGATAAGTGGATCCGCGTTTGAGCTAATGAAGAAGACTGCAGCATCCTGCCATAACCGAAAGTCTCTGAAGATTCTCCAGCAGACAACATCTAATGATACCTGGAATATTCGAGCGATTTCATAGAGCCCTTCCATAGACGGTCGTCGATAATTGTGCTGCAAAAGTTTCAAAGATTTTGAAGTAGGCATTAGAAGTTCGCGTGCAAAGTCATAACATAACCACTCTTCCTTGTCTTGAATGATGTTTGAAACATTCTTCCGCGGAGATCGAGACGGGGGTGAGCTTGAAAGATTAAAAAATAAAGTGTGGCCTATTTCGTGAGCGATCGTCACTCTCTGGAGATTTAAAGGATCTTTATCTGAAAGGTAAATTTTAAAACCGTCCGAGTCGGGAACAAGTTTACCGTGATTATCCCGTGGTATTTTTATAAACGTATGCATTTTTCGCAACTTTGCTATTGGTTCAAGATTGACTGGAGGATTATACTGAGAGCTTTCCGTCCACATTTTTTCGACGATTAAAGGGAACAACCTTTTAACCTCTCTTAAGGTCCTCTGATGTTGTATTCTATCTGCAAATTCTATCAAAAAATTTTTTGTTAATTTTTCAGATGCCTGTGAGGAGAGATTAGATTCCATTTCTAGTCTACTATAACTCAAATGAATTCAATATGATAACCTTTACTATCCCTCTTTTTCTTTGAATGATTTTATATCCTCAAGAACACGTTCGTGAGTGATTTCTTCATAACGATGAACCTCACTTTTTAGCTTCTCGGACTCGTCAAAAAATACTTTATTTTCAGGGTGTAGACCGTCCCATTCCCTTACCGCACCTTCAACTATTACTTCCTGCGGATTACACCAACATCCCTGGAGCTGTGGTATCTCATTGTTAAGTCCAATGATGGCAGAGCACATCCCTGCTATTTGTTCCGTCATGCGAAGTGTAGTATCTGTTGGATCCGTAACAGAAGGATCCACAAATATTTGAAAATTCCACAAAGCTTTGTGTCTATTTTTAATTGTATCTATTTCGTTCCGAATCCAACTGGTAACAAAATCCTCTAAAGGTCTAATTGATGAATCGTATTGTCCCTGTATAAGCATCTCAAAATGCTTTAGGTTCATTTTCCTATCTGGGCAATAAACAACAATGGATCCTTCTGGTATTCTTACCGCCCTCTCAAGTTGACTTTCTAATCCTTCTCTTTCGCGTTTGTCTCTGTATCTTTCAGCGACGGTTTCCAAAGTTTTTGTTGTATTAGCATCTTCCTCATTGGGGACAAAGTAACCCCGTTTAAAAATTGGTTTGTATAAATTACGTTTCTTTAAATTCTCTACAAGCAGTTTTGACTTTCTAGATTCAGTATTATTAAGAAGGTCATGCATTAATTCCTCATCTGATTTCGTAATAAGTTCTTTTGAGGTTAATCCTGAAGAACTAACGGCGGCAATAATCATTGCCGATGCTGCGACTTTTGTTCGATGAAAATAAACTTTTTCTGCAAGGGAATATTGCTTCCTAATAAGATCAATGGATTCTGTCAGGGGGCTGCGTGAAGGGACCTCCCTCTTTTTCCGCATATCATACTGGTAAAGCATCAAAACAAGGCGTTTTTTTATTACAAGATTATTCTCATGAGTTTCAAACTGCTTTTCACGAGGATATGCAATTTCCTCTCTTTCATCAAACACCCCAAATTCTCCAGTGAGTTTCCCATTATCATCGAGAATTCTCACTAAGGGTAGAATTGCTAAATATCTCAAGAATCTATCGCCTAAACGCTCATTCAAGCCGGTATTATATATGTCGCGCTGCACATAATCAAGAAGATCTGCACAAATGGTATTATTAACGATGTCCACGATGTAGGGCGATTTAAAGTCCATAGAATTTTTGGAAACTATAATTTCTTTAATTTCCTCAACAATTGTTTTAGTAATAGTATCATCAATGTCATA
>DATLAF010000045.1:0-2199 GCA_035527635.1 Thermoplasmatota archaeon
GAAGACAGAAAATTAAATGCACTGGACGAACTTTTATCAAAAAAGCACCCCAAAGAAAAGATTTTGGTTTTCACCCAATATGCCGATACAGCTTATTATCTCTCAGAACACTTAAAGAATCGTAAGGTAAATTATTTACAGCATGTAACCGGCGATAGCGAGAATCCAACCAAACTAGCCCAAAGTTTTAGTCCTGTCAGCAATAACCTGCCGGTCACCAAAGATGATATCCGGGTTTTAATAACAACTGATGTGTTGAGTGAAGGTCAAAACCTGCAGGATGCACACATCATTTTAAACTATGACCTGCCCTGGGCTATAATCCGGTTGATCCAACGAGCCGGCCGTGTCGACCGGATCGGGCAGAAAGCAGAAGAGATCATATGCTATTCCTTCTTACCAGAAGAGGGAATCGAGCAAATTATAAACCTGAGAGGAAGGTTGACAAATCGTATCAGGCAAAATGCTGAGGTAGTAGGTTCTGATGAAGTGTTCTTTGATGGTGACCCAATAAACATTGAAGACCTTTACAATGAAAAGTCAGGTATATTGGATGATGAGGAAGACAGTGAGGTTGACCTTGCATCCTATGCTTATCAGATATGGAAGAATGCAACCGATGAGAAACCTGAACTAAAAAAGACAATTCCTGATCTGCCAAATGTTGTTTATGGCACAAAACAAAATAATTTGCCACCTGAAAATGAGGGCGTCATGGTTTACACCCGCACTTATGATGAAAATGATGTACTTGTATGGATGGACATCAATGGAAAAATTATCACACAATCGCAGTTAACCATTCTGAAAGCTGCTGAATGTAAACCCGAAACTGAACCACAATACAAAATACCGAAGCATCATGAATTGGTGAAAAAGGGTATTGATTTTATAAGGGAAGATGAGAAAAATACCGGTGGTTCCCTCGGTAAAAAAACCGGTGCGAAATATAGGGCCTATATGCGGCTCGACAGGTATTGCAAAGAATATGAAAACACTTTATTTGTGACTGAAGCATTGAAAAAGGCAATTGACGATATCTACAAATATCCGTTCAAGGAGTTTGCTAGGGAAACATTGAACCGTCAATTAAAGGCTGGAATATCAGATGAAGATCTCGCCGGTCTTGTTGTATCGCTTCGTGAAGAAGATAAACTATGCATCGTAAACCAGGATGAAATGCCTGACAGGGAACCACAAATTATTTGCTCACTTGGATTAAAAAACGAAAAATAGTATATGTCATTAAGTAAACATGAATTCTCATCGTATATCAAACAGTTTCAATTCAGGGAACTGTTTAACGATATGGGATGGAACAACGACAAGTCTAAATTTCAGATCACACCGGATGATAATGTTTATACCTTACAGGCAGTTGCTGAAAAAAGCGGCTTTAAAATTCTGGTTTGTCCTCCGGGAACTGATGGCCTGATCCCAGACTACAATACCCGCAAAAAGATTGAAACCAAGATCACCAAACTCTTCCAGGAGCATTTGATCATTTTCCATGATGCCAAACTACAGGAACAAATATGGCAGTTGGTGGTAAGACAGACAGGGAAGCCAACTAAAGTAACCGAAACCCGATACAATATTACACAGGATCCGGAACTTCTTTACCAGCGTGCCTCCGGGCTTTTTTTCGAAATGGATGAAGAAGAAAATATCACTATTGTGGACGTAACACAACGTGTGGCTGCCAATTTCCATCAGAATGTCGAAAAGGTTACCAAGCAGTTTTACGATAAGTTTAAAAAAGAACACACCTCTTTCCTTAACTTTATTAAGGGTATTGAAACAAAAGTAGATAGGGACTGGTATGCTTCTCTGATGCTTAACCGCCTCATGTTCTGCTATTTCATCCAGAAAAAAGGCTTTTTGGATGACAACAAAAACTATTTACGTGACAAACTCAAAGCCTGCCAGGAAAAGAAAGGGAAAAACAAGTTTTATTCTTTTTACAGGGATTTTTTACTGGTACTCTTTCATGAAGGTCTGAATGAATCAGTTCAAAAAGAAGAAGTGCAAGTTGAAATTGGCAGAATCCCATACCTCAATGGTGGTTTATTTGATGAGCATGAACTGGAGAAAATGTACAAAGGCATTGATATTGACGACAAAGCTTTTGAACGCGTCTTTGATTTCTTTGACCAGTATGAATGGCATCTCGATACCAGAATTACTGCCACAGGGAAA
>DATLAF010000046.1:0-5054 GCA_035527635.1 Thermoplasmatota archaeon
TACGTATTAATTGATGAAGAACCATGCAAAATCCAGAGTATTTCTACATCAAAACCAGGAAAACATGGTGAAGCCAAGGCAAAAATCGATGCTGTCGGTATCTTTGATGAGCAGAAACGCACTATCGTCCATCCGGTAAAACACAAGGTAGGCGTCCCTATCATTGACAAGCGAAGTGCTCAGATACTTGCCCTGATGGGTGCTGATGTCGTACAGCTCATGGACATGGAGACCTATGAAACCTTTGAAATGCCTATCCCTGAAGATCTCAAAGGCCAGCTTGAACCAGGAAAAGAAATCCTGTACCTGCAGGCGATGGGGAAACGAAAAATCACCAGAGTGTAAGATAGTTATTTATCAATTGAATGGGTTTCGGTCATTATGGAGTTTCCTAATTATTTTGCAGACGCAGAATCAAGTTTTGACAACGCGTCGTTCATTCTTTTTGGTGTACCTTTTGAAAAGACATCATCATTTCGTCATGGAGCGGATAAAGCACCCTGCGAGATACGGCAAGCCAGCTGGAATTTTGAGCGGTACGATTTTCGAACCCGTATGAATTTTGAGGATATCCCCCTGCATGATTACGGGGATCTTGACGTCCAGAAACTGACTTCAAAAGAATTGTTTGAAACAACGAAAACGTTTACCTCAAAACTACTCACAACACACAAAATCCCAATTGCTCTGGGCGGAGACCATTCGATTACCCCCGGCATCATTACTGCATTCCCTAAGGATATCGCAGTCCTATCACTTGATGCACATATGGATTTCCGCCAGGAATATAAAAACGATATCTACAATCATGCTTGCGTGATTCGTAGGGTTGCGGATCATCTCCCTGTCCAGAATATCGCGGTGTTAGGTATCCGATCTGCTGAAAAAGAAGAATATGAGCAGGCCCAAACGATAGGGCTTTTTTTCCGTGATGCATTTACTATCAATACAACAGGGATAAAGAAAATCATCCAACAGACAAAAACCCATCTGAAAGGAAAAAAAATCTATCTGACGTTGGATATCGACGTGGTTGATCCTGCGTATGCACCAGGAACAAGCACACCAGAACCGTTAGGCCTTACTCCTCTGCAAGTCATAGAAATCATTGAAGCATTTTCACCACAACTCATCGGCTGTGATTTAGTCGAAGTGTGCCCACCTTACGACCATGGACAAACCGCGGTTCTCGCAGCAAAATTGGTACAAACAACAGTGAGGCTGATATGGAAAGAATCACAGGCTTAGATTAATATATATCAACTTCATTCAGCACGCTCATGCAAAAGGAAAAAATAGCACTTATCGCGCTAGTAATCATTGTCGTCGCAGCACTCTCGGTATTTTTAATTGCAGTCAACACCGATTTTTTTGAAAATGTCTTTAAAGAGAAACTCACTATTTCAGAGGGTGATTGCACTGATGTAAGCTACATCGGTCGCTATGCATCAAATAACACGATTTTTGATTCGTCATATACCTATGCTGAAAATAAATCAGGTGGGACACCGTTGAAGATTTTTGTAAGCTATAACGCAACTGCAACATCCCCGAAAGCAGGCTATACCGCGGGAATGATCCAAGGATTCATGGAAGGAATTATTGGTATGCAGGAGGGGCAAACAAAAATAATTGGTCCTATCCCCCCAGAAAAAGCATATGGGGCAAAAAAACTCTCCATCGGAGCGATTTTTACGACCCAATACCTTGCTTTTGGGATGAACCAGACCGCGGAAGTTACGAGTTACACCAGTGAAAATCTTAGTTTAAAATGGATACAGATGGAGAACCTTGGTAATTTTACCATGCCTCAACTGATTATTAATAATCTGCAAAGCACCAATGAAACAGAGATGGTCATCTATCCACCCCCCTATTACATCTGGGAGAATGCTACCTTCATCGTTAATATCACTGATACCACGGTCATAGTAAGTACCACACCGACAAAAAGTACGAATCTGTCAGATGTAGTAAAAGATGTTCGATATGGGGAAAAACAAATGCTGATTTTCCCTAATGCTACGACAGCATCCTGGAACGATACGACAATAACCGTCGAATGTTCACCGATCGTTGGTCAGAACTATACATTCCAGACCCCGGGATATACAGGGATGATCAATATCACTGTCCACATAAATAATATCACCGGTGATAAAATCAATGTTACGATTATCAATGACCAAAGCCCTGAACCAACCTATCTTGATGTGTACAAAATTTTGACGTTCAATAGAACCTTTATTCTGCCTCGTTTGTACAAAGATATCCCCTCGATGTATATCTCATATTTCTATGAACAAGATATCAAGGATGCAGGCTATAGCTTAGAACCACTCGCAGGTGAATCATTACTCTTTGAAGTCACAATTGAAAAGGTGTATAAAACCTCTCAAGAAACAATCTGAAGTTTTATTTCACGTTCTACCAGCTGTAAAAACTCTTCTTCTTTTCCTTTAGGAATCGTCGCACCAGCAGCAATGTTATGGCCGCCTCCTAAACCATTTAATTCTTTCGCAGCACGGGTGAGAGCTGTTGCAAGATCCAATCCACGGTCAACTAAACTCTGTGAGGCTCGAGCGGAGACCTTCACACCTCCATTTTCCGTAAGAGCAAATCCGATAAGAGGTAATTCTTTATCAACATCTTCTGTGTTCAACAGCATGTTGGTAACAATTCCTATGATGGTATCACGGATCCCATCACCAGCATGGAAATACTGCAGATAGGTTCGTTTCTGGATTTTTTCTTCTCGTGCAAACTGCAACCCCTCAACGAGATTATGGCGATGACCACTCAGAAGGTTTAAGGCTTCCTTTAACCATTTTCCGCGGTCACCGAGACATACTTGAAGTCCGACTTCATATTGGCCGTATCGAGCGGTGGAATTCAAAAGGGTGGCATATTCTTTTGCTTCATGCAACTCGGTACCTTCCTCTTCGTTACAGAGGAGATACGATTCACCCAACACCCTGGCCGCAGCTTGATACCCAAAGCCTTTGGAAAGGAGCATCTGAATAATCGCAGAAATGATCTTCCGTTTCTCCTCTTTCTCAAGATCGACCCATCTCCTCCAGAGATCTCCATCTTTTAATCGTATCTGTAATTCTTGTAAAAAAGCAACGCAAGTATCCTCACGTCCACTCACCCCAGGTACAAGCGGGTCACTGGCGTATTGAAGAAGCTTAGCCAGAGGCCTGGTTTCTTTGCCGAAATATCGAATGTCCTTAACAGCTTGAAGCACACCCGCTTCTTTTCCATCCTTAACAATTTCAGTATTCATTCCCCGGAGTTCACAGAATCTTCGATCTTGAAGATCACCGATTGCACCAACAATTGCAAGACCGGACAAGTCCTTGTTTTTCGGACTTACGGCTTTCGAAACAAGATATGTTGCTCCAGCACCACTCAGTTCATAAGATCCATCCCGACCGAACAGATGAGGATTGAAATGAAATGATGTATCCGAATTAGGGGGACATTCATGATGATCGGTGATGATTTTTTTTATTTCAGGGTACTGGGTGCTGATTCCACTCCCCAGATCAGTAAACCATACAAGTTCATGGTTTTCACCCCGGAGCTTATTAATTATTACTTCATCAAGCTGTTTTATACATTCGATGGAATATTCTTTTCCAAGTCTTCGAAGGGTCTCTGAGGCAATTGCTCCTGCGGTGATCCCATCTGCATCGATATGGGTCACAATATGGATTTTTACAGAGTTTCGTATGATTGTTGCTAACTCATGAGCTCGTTGAATCAATGAAATCCCTCGTGAATAAAGAATAAGGAAGAGGATGATTAGTCTTTTGGTATTGTAAGGTAATGTTTTTTATAAAAGACCCTTGATATTATTTCACAAGCCTAGCTGCTAAGAACAAGAAATCTAAAATAATAGCAATGGTTACAGAGTATACTACTAAAGAGGTAATTGACTATGAAAAAAGAATTCAAAGAAGGCAATATCACTATTAGCGTTGAGTATGACAAATGTAAAGGCTCAGGTCAATGTGTAACCGCATGCCCCGTTGAAATTTTTGAGGTTGTCAATGGCAAAGCAGTTGCAAAAAACATTGCGGAATGCATCGAATGCTGCGCTTGTGTCAATGCGTGCCCCTATCTTGCGATTGAGCATAGTTCCTGCTAATTTATTAAATAAGCATTGGATTTTCTATGGAAAAAAACCAGATAGAAATACGTCTTGTCACTTCTTGGCCTGAAGACGAAATCGTCCTATTGTACAAAGCAGGAGGCTGGTGGAAAGACACCTATGATAAAACAGGGATTCCTGCCTTAATCACGGGGAGTTATGCATTTGCAGTAGCGGTGGACCAGAAAACCGGAAAATCAATTGGAATGGGTCGTGTTCTCTCTGATGGTGTCTCTGACGCATATATCCAAGACGTGGTGGTTCTCGCACCGTATCGAGGTCAGAATCTAGGGAAAAAAATAGTCCAGACACTCATTGACTTTTGTCTTGCAAAGGGGATTCAATGGATAGGGTTGATCGCCGAACCGGGAAGCAGTCAGTTCTATACAGCCCTTGGATTTAAATCGATGGAACAGTACGTTCCCATGCTTTATTCAGTGGAGAAATAATCAATGTTATCTCTTGATGATTTTCAAAGAATTAGTCTTGAGGATAAACCTATTTTTGATAAGCACCACGAACGATTCCCCCCAAAACATAGTGGTGAATTATTTACAACGATGGTAAGCTGGGGAGAGTATGTTGAATACCATTATGCAGTGATTGATACGTGTATCATTATTTCGAGTAAAGATAATAATAAAATAGTTCTCCATCCGCCATCGGGGAAACTTAATAGAGATTTGCTCAAACAGGTTCTCTCCCTTGCAATAAAAGAGGATATGACCTTTGGATTTATTACAAAGACAGAGAAAAAGCTTCTTTCAACTCAATTTCCTTCATTAAAGTTTATAGAAAATAGAGATTTTTTTGATTATGTCTATCGCGCATCTGATTTAGCTGATCTACCTGGAACAAAATATGGGAAGATACGGAATCGATTAAATAAGTTTACAAA
>DATLAF010000047.1:0-11964 GCA_035527635.1 Thermoplasmatota archaeon
AGTTACTTTTTTAAAAGCATACCCTTAGAATCATCAGGTTTTGCGCTAATAAGAAAAACATGAGAAATAAAGAATCACATGATTATTTAGTCCATAATCAAATCATCTCGGAAAAATACTTCAGAGAACTTTTCAACAAAATCTTCACTTAAATACAAGGGTTCTGTACCTCCTTTTCTCATTTGCTCTCCGAATAGATGAGGGGAGGAACGGGAAAATAAGGAGGAAAAAAAATGAATAAATAAAAGGAAAATAAAATATGAACAACCATTCCCTTTCCTCTTTTTCTCATTTCATCTCATTCTAGATAATTGGAGGAAAGGTTAAAAATTAAGGGGATAATATTTAAGAAGAATCGATACCTTTCCTCCTCTTCTCCAACAAAACGTAACTTGACCGTATATTAAAAATTTTCTATATTTTTCATAACATTTGTAACAAAAAATGGTTACGAGACTGATTTTTTCTCAACGATATTATAATCCTGAAGTTACTTCTTTAAAAACATATCCTCAGAAACAGAAAGAAGAGATGTCTGTGTCCGAAATAAATAGGACGCAGATAAGACTTCTCTTTATTTTGGTATCTATATATGTGGTAATATCTTGAATCACGTATGGTTATTTAAAAGCACCCTACAGCTACAAGCATAAAAATGATTCCCAAAATCAAGAGTTGTTTTTTCATCTACCTTTCCGCCCAGACTGGACTCCCCATTTTCCTTCATTTCCTTAAATTATTAGTTGTTTTTTTATTTCTGGAGGAAAAAAAAGTCATTCCGTTTTATATACGATGTTATGACTACATACAAAGGAGGCATAGGTTTAATCCGATAACGAGCGGAGGAGAAACAAAAATGAAAAAGATAGAAAAACGAAATGGTGTTTTATTTTGGAATGAAGACGTGAAAGGTCTATCAATACTCTACATCAACAATGACGGTTTTCTCGAAAAGATATAACCTCTGAATGAGCTTATCAAAGATAAATAGTCTCTCCATTTCAATTTTATAGTGTTAATGTACCCTGCTTAACAACCATGCTAAATATGGATGAATAGATAAATACTCATACTAATATAACGCGCTTACATGCCTAGAAAAGCCCCTCACAGTCTTCCAAAACCTACATAATTACAATAACGGTAACAAAATAAAGAGAGGTGAGATATATTGGGGGTGGCGAAAGAAATGAACAAATACCTTATTTTCATCTTTCTTTTTATTCTGTCTGAACAAAAAAAACATCTGGGGAAAATACTCTGTAGAATAATCTAGATTTCATTAACGAAAGATCATAAAAAATGATGATATTTTCATCATGGAAAGTTATTTTAACCTGCAATCGTTGTATATGATGTATGAAGGGGAGAAGAAATTCTATTATAAACATGTATCATTGTAAAAACTGTGACATCAATTTCCTTGTCCCGTTAAAAACGTCTGGACGACATGATCAAACCGTGTTTGTGTGCCCAGAATGCAAGAGCCACGACTGGGGACACATTTGGTAATAGATGAACAAGATTTTATAAACAAGGAACCGATTCTCTCTTTTTAGGAGATATGTCAAAAATAAAAAACTCCATTCGCATCACTCGAGTTTTCGAATCACTTTTTAAGGTGGTGGGACGACGGACTCTTGATAGTTTTGCGATTCAGATACTTAAAACCACGGTGAAAAAATTAGAGACCAAATTTAATTTCCTTGGTTCTGTTTCAATTCAAGCAGATTTTTTTTCAGAGGGCGGGATTAACGCTACCTTTGACCCCTCACTTGACACCATCGAACCATCTCGACTCGGTGAAGCAATCGATGCACTCATCCGGGTCACTCATCTGGAATTAATTGAAACGATCGGTGAGGATGTTGGTTTGTATTTTATCACGGAATTAAAAGACCATCTCGGGGATTCGTATGTAGACGAATTACGAAACCTTGGAGTAAACTTTGAATCAATTCAAACAGAACAACATAAACGGTATCAGATGAAAGGACTCCAACTCCAACCCCCATCAGGTCCAAAAGGAGGAGCACAAGAGGAAATTCCGTACACCTGGGATTCGGTGTCGACATGGAAGTATGATAACAACGTGTGCCTTCTATACGATGAGCAGGGAAAATTACTCGATTCCTTACAGCTCGATCTCCTCATCGAAGAATATGTCGAGCGCGTTACAGAATCAAAGGATCAAAACTTGGTATACTCCCCTAAAACGACGATGCTGAAGGTAACCGATAAAGAAAATGAGTTATTGGACATGATACGACGACGAGACACAGATGTTCAGTCGGCAATCGCACTGCTCCATATCTCCAATCAGAAGTTCGATACAATGATCCAAAAACTCCTCAAGTTTGAGATGCTGCAATATATATCAGATAATGAAGTGAAACTAACAGAAAAAGGTCTTCAGCATTTATCAAGTCATCAGAAGAAATAACGTATTATTTTTTTACTTTCTCCCAATCTTTTACGAAACTCTTTATACCGGCGTCAGTCAAGGGATGTTTCATCATTTTTCTGATAACGTCAGGTGGAACGGTTGCGATGTCTGCACCAAGTCGTGCTGACTCAATGACATGAATGGGGTGCCTGATGCTTGCGACGATGACTTCTGTTTCGATATCGTAATTACAAAAGATGTCCATGATCTCCTCGATGACTCGCATTCCTTCCTGTCCGTTGTCATCTAATCGTCCAATGAACGGACTGACAAAGGTAGCACCTGCTTTTGCTGCAAGCAAGGCTTGGCTTGCCGAAAAAATTAAGGTAACATTCGTTTTGATTCCATCTTTGCAGAGTGCTTTCACCGCTTTCAAGCCTTCGGGGGTCATCGGTATTTTTATGGCGACATTTTTACGATAGTTCTGCGGTATTTTTACCATAATCTGCTTTGCTTCTTTGACCATGTCATCTGCTTTTTCACTGAGCACCTCAAGGCTGATTGGTCCATCGACAAGGGTGAAAATTTCATCGATGACCTCTTGAAAAGATCGTCCACTTTTCGCAAGTAGCGTCGGGTTTGTGGTGACTCCATCAAGTATCCCCCATGATGCGATTTCCTTAATCTCATTTAAATCCGCGGTGTCAATAAAGAGTTTCATACTGCCTCACGCCACCCCCTGTAAGTGATATTTATTGATAATGTTTTGGTTTCTTCTTTAGAGAATGACCGTGGAATCTTCCCATGTAAGAGATATGTATATAGATATATTTGAAAAAATCAAAACATATATATATCTAGCTATACATTACCTACTATTGTAGGAGGGGATTAATGCCTCTAACAAGGAAAGCACGTATAGTGGGAAGCAGCCTTGTTATAACAATACCAAGCCAGCTTGCCAAGGCACACGATATCAATGAGGGGGATGAGCTAGAGATAATTCCGACAGTAATTGGGGAATTTAAGATCCGTAAATTAAAAAAATAATTCATAATTCTTTATTAAAAAGCGTTTTTTAAGATCATCAGAACATCTGTTTTCCCTAGCTTTTTGAATCTTCCGATGTCTCCGTTCCTTTAATAATTGGTTTCTAAAATATGCACCAGCAATCTCTGTTTTATCGTGTTTCATAAGGTATTCCAGTTTATCTTGCATTGTTGCTTTATCAAGTGAGATGAAATCTTTCCATCTCCAAAACTTGTTGTATTCCTGATTGATGTATTCCTCGGTTCCTTTTTCATTATTAATAGCGGTGATACCAAGATTCGTATAGAATTTTGCATTATACGTTACGTGAACCAGAGCAAAATGTTCATAGGAATCATATGCCCCATCTGCAAACACCTTCTCGAATTTTATTTCTAACAGATGTAGCTTTGCTAACAAAACTTTGAAAAATGGAGAGTCTCCTTCATTCATAGGAGTAATAATAATCGCTAAGGGAATATTCCTATCAAGATCATAAGCAACATGTATCTTGTACCCTGTTTTTTCGTAATGACCACTATAGCCTGCTTGATCGTCGTTAAAAAGTGATTCTAAGGGCGTAGAATCAATTCCAATTCGTTTCCCAAGTATTTCCCCATGCTTTTCCAATTCATTCTTTAAAGCGATTATACAACGATCCATTGCACTTTCAAGTGTATGATTATCCATACGAATATTCTCCCAATGCCGAAATGTTCTTCTAACAAGGATTTTACACCTGCCGTTACCATTATTTTTAAATCCAATAATCTGTGCGTCCTGTCGATTAGCTTCAAATCTATTAACGAGTTTTTGGAATGATCGCATACTTTTAATTCTCCAAATCATTGATGATTTTATCATTGCGTCCAGTGGAAAACGATAGTGATAATCAACTTCACCATACTCGTTGGAGAAAACGTTTCTGATGGGAGTTAAATCAAGGTATTTTCCTAAAAACTCTGCTATGCTGATTGAGTTTTTCTCTGTTGGGTTTTGTAATTGGATCTCTACAGATACGTTTTCATCCCAAGAATCGTAATTAGAACAAGTATGGTTAATGTTAGTTCTTTGTGTTTGTTCATTAGTCAGGACATTAAAACCATATGGTATAGTTTTGTAGTCTATTGTGATCTCAGCATGGAAACATTTATTTTCGCTTGATTCTATTTCTCTTCGGGGTTTGATAGTCATTTTATCAGACCTCAAGACCTCTGGGGTGCTACAAATACCCCACTGGTCAAGTTTTATTTGTTGGGTTTTTGATGATTTTCTATGACAACGACTTTCGCCTTGTATCCTGCGAATTTTTTTATTGATCCGATTTTAGATAAATTACTTTCAGCATCGACGAAGGAATTGATGGATTATCATAAATTAAAAGGTTTATTTCCTAAATCCAAAGGAGTTTTTGCTAAATTGGATAAAATTAATTGGTATATGAAAAAACAACAAAAATTAAAGAATGAACTTAAAAAACTAAAGAATAATAAATCTAAACAAGAAAATATAAAATTAAAAATAGAACTTATTAGAAACAAAATTAAAGAGAATAAGATCTCTGAAAAAGATATCGATCCAAAGAACATTCTTGCTATTACTTTTACAAAAAATGCAGCTAATGAAATGATTGATAGATTGATATCCCTCTCTGATAAAAATAATGCATATCAAAAGCTCATATCTGATAAGACATTGACTCGAGAGCAGAAAAATCAGAAACGGAGAGAGCATGTAAAAAAGTATCCATGGTTGTCGAATATATCTTTGAAAACTTTTCATGGTCTTTGTAATCAGATTTTAAGGATAAGAGGTGACAAAGAATTTGACACGAAATATCGTATTCTAACAGATAATAGATATGATGCAGAAATTGAATCAAAACAGATTGCTCGTGAAACTCCTGAACAGATTATTAATAAAATTATCAACAATCTTTGTGAAGACCCAGAATACCTTCTCACATTAAAACGATATGTGTTAGATTATTATGTTGATGAGTATAATGTTAAACTACACAAAAAGGATTATTTCCGTATGAGAAACCATTTACTACATTAAATGGAGATCACGTAGCTAATAAAGTAGAAAGAGATGTGGCTGATTGGCTTTATCGCCATCATATTAAATACAAATATGAACCATTGATAGCACCAGGAACATATGGTTCTTGGGACCCAGGTTGGTTTATTACTGTTCCAAAATTTTTATTTGATAATCATCCTGCACAAGAACCCTATGACATCCCATGGATGAGTTGAAAAGAGAACGTATGAAATAGTAGGCTTTTACAGGAGTAATTATTATCCCCTACTTAGAATTTAACCGGTAATCATGTGTTCAAATCCTTTCCCCTGCACTTTTACTGGTAAATTCGTGTTCCCTTCCCGACGGGAACATTGAAAAAACTCCGCAACAAATATGGTACCATCAAATTTGTTAACAAATACGAGTCCGAATCTCCCTCAACGAGCTAATTATTAGCACGGTTGTTTAACAGGAGAAAAAACAAAAATTTTTAAACAGACTTTACGCAATGTACTTTAGGGCAGTTTTTAGATATCTATATTTTTCAAAGCAAAATGAAGTTCGATTGAACAATATATCGGGACTGAACCGTTCAATACCGAAATATTTATAAATTGATCATAAATACCCGCCCTTATGTCCAACATCATGAATTTTGAAACTTATAACGGACAACAGAGAGGAATACTCACTATGTACCTCCTTTGCTCATTAAAAAAGAAACCGAAATCAGGATATGAGATCATCTCAGAAATAAAAGAAAAAACAGAAGGAGCCTGGGTGCCAAGCAAAGGAACCATCTATCCTCTATTAAAACAATTAGAAAAAGGAGAACTCATTAAAGTTAAAACCAAAAAAGCACGAGCAAAAATCATTTTTGAAATCACACCAAAAGGAAAAAAAATAATACTCCATGTAAAGAAACAGGGGGAACAGATGATGAAAAAATTCATGAAATATAGAAATTTAATAATCGACATGATTGAAGAAGATAGCGAGGTACTCTCAACAATGATGCAGATACAAAACTCTGTATTTATGTCCTATAAAGGAAAAAAGAACGAAGTAATAAAAATACTCAGACGTTGCTCGTCTGAGTTACAAAAGGAGGTAAATTAATATGAAAAAAATAATGAAAACAACCATCATATCAGCACTGATTTTCAGTGCATTAATATCCCTGTATATCCCCACCGTGCACGCAAGTCCAGCTGTCATGATCTCACAATACCAATTATCCCCAGAAATCCTCATGCCTGGTGATACCGCGATATTAACACTTCAGGTGAAAAACGCGGAAACCGTCGCGACTCAAACAACGACATCAGGCCCAGTTGGAGATTCAACGACCATTGTGCGTACCCTTGGTGTAGATATCAATAATATCTGGATTGTCGCTGCACAATCTGGCGGAAAACATATTCGCGCAACAGCAAACTATGAAGATATCGGCCATCTTGCCGCAGGAGCAAGCATCGAAGTGAACTTCAAACTCATTGTCGATAAAAACATGAGCGAAGGAATATATTTTCCCGTTGTAAATGTTGATGTCAGCGGTGGCACTGATGTCGCCTATCCGCTTTTAGTCAAAGTAAGTAATGCCTCAGTTGATGTCCTCTCAACCAGTATCCCTTCGCAAATCTCCAAAGGAGGAACCACAGAACTTATCGTTACTGCGGTGAATAAAAGAGAAAACGTGGTAAAAGAAATCATTATCACTCCACATGGAGAAGGTGTCGAGTTCGTCCCACAGAGTTATTTCATAGGATCACTTGCTGCAGAAACATCAGAAGACGTTGTTTTTTCAGCCAAACCAATTGAAACTGGGAAGAGTAATATTTCCTTTTCCGTGAGTTACAAAAATGGGGATAATCTACATACAAACTCACTCGTCGCTCCACTCTCCGTTATTGAGGCGTTAGATGTTGCACCGATTATTACCAATTTTCCCCTCAGCATCACGAAAGGAGGCTCCGCGAGAATAAGCATTGAGGTGTATAACGCAAAAACAGAGAAGATCACCGGTGTTCTCATAACCCCTATCTGTAACGCAACCGTGATTCCCTCGCAGTATTTTATCGGCTCTATGGATCCTGATGATGTGTTCTCTGCATCCTTTGACATCTACGCTGACACGGTTGGATACGGAACGCAGATCATTGGCTTTAAAGTCTCCTTCAAACAGGGAAATGACTATTATGAGACCCCCGTGGTCAGTAAATCGTTTAGCGTTGTCTCTGGGCCCGGTCAGAGCTATCAATCTACTGGTAGCACAAGTACGTCCGGATCAAATGGTATGCCTCAGGCTCCCTCGTTAGTGACGTGTTTAACGCCGATTATTCTCATCATCGTCGTTATCGTTGTGGTCGTACTGTTCTATATGCAGTGGAAAAAACGGCGGAAGGCATAATGAGTAAGGACGTCATCGTCACAGAGAATATCTCAAAAACTTATGGCAAACCCCCCTTGCAGGTCTTTGCATTGCGGGAGACAAATCTTCGTATCAAACAGGGGGATTACATCGCCATCATCGGTCCGTCAGGTTCTGGGAAATCAACCTTGATGAATCTCCTTGGTTGTCTTGACAAACCAACATCAGGCAACATCTTCATCGATGGCAGTGATGTCTCAACATTAAATGAAAATGAGCTTGCCAGGATCCGACGAGAAAAAATAGGTTTTATCTTCCAGAAATACAATCTGATTCCAACCTTAAACGCCTTAGAGAATGTGGAACTCTCAATGGGATTTGCAGGTGTTGATAGTCAAACCAGGACAAAAAAAGCAAAGCAGCTTCTTGAGCTGGTTGAGCTGTCAAAACGGTTAACCCATAAACCCTCAGAGCTGAGCGGGGGTGAACAACAACGAGTTGCTATTGCTCGTGCTCTTGCGAATAACCCGTCGATTATTCTCGCGGATGAACCGACCGGAAACATTGACACTAAATCAGGGGAAAATATTATGCAAATCCTTGAAGACGTAAACAAAAAAGGGGAGACCATTATCATTGTGACGCATAATATGGCGATCGCGCAGCGTGCCAAACGTGTGCTTCGGATTCAAGACGGGGAGGTACAAGAAGAGCATGCTTAGAGACCATGTGAAGCTCGCATTCAAAAATCTTCGGCATCGCCTGTCTCGATCGCTTTTAACGTTGCTTGGTATCGCGATTGGTATCATGGCGATTATCTCTCTATTGGCTCTCGGGGAAGGAATGCAGCAGGCGGTTACCGGGGAACTCTCTTCATTATCTGATGTCATCATTGTGTCTACCGGCGGTGGTGGTTTCTCCTCGTTTGGTGGGGGAGGATCAACATCAGCCGGTGAATATTTCACGCAACGGGATATAGCGGGTATCGAACGTCTCCAGGGAATCAAAGAGGTGAGTACCCAGTTGTCTGGTGTTGGTCTTGCGGAATACAATGGGAAAACAACGGTTCTCTCTCTGACAGGCATGGAAGTTAGCGTTATGAAGCTTCAATACGCGAGTCAGAATTTAGAAGCAGGAGAATTTCTCAACGAAGGTGAGCAGAATAAGATCATGATTGGATATAGTATCGCGCATGATACCTTTGATGCCGATATTTCTGTTGGTGGAAGGATCAAGATTAACGGTCAGAAGTTTTTTGTCAGCGGTATTTTCGGAAAACAGGGCATGGGTGGTGTGTCTTCAGACAGTATCGTATTGATGAGTTCCCGTGATTTTCAGAAATTAACCGGTCAAAGTAATATTAGCTTAATTTATGTACGGGTGAATAACGTCAATGACGCAGAATCCATTGCGACCACTATTCAGAATGCCATCAACGGAAATCATGGTAAGAAGGATTTTGCGACTGCGATGACGATGACCTCTATTCTTAAGATGGTGCAAAATATTATTGGTATTCTTCAGTTAGTGCTTGTGGGGATTGCGTCGATTGCACTTGTTGTTGCCTCCATTGGGATTATGAATACGATGCTTACCTCAGTGATGGAGCGGACTCGTGAGATTGGCATTATGAAGGCGATAGGTGCAACAACTCGCGATATCATGAGTATCTTCATCATCGAAGGCGTGTTGATGAGTGGTGTTGGTGGGAGTATTGGTATTATTCTTGGTGTGTTTGGGTCGCAGGCGTTGACACTGATTCTTGGGAGTTTTATGTCGATGGGCGGAGGAAGTTCGTTTCAACTTGTTCCGATTATTACGATTACGTCGGTGGTCCTTGCCATTGCAGTATCACTCATTGTTGGTGTGCTTTCCAGTCTGTATCCTGCTTGGAGGGCTGCCCGGATGAGTCCAATTGAGGCAGTACGATACGAATAATTGTTAGGATATTGGTGATAAAGGAGAAATAAAGATGGCAATAGGTTTTGTTCTTATGCATATTTTATCATTGCATGAAAATGAAGTATTTAATAAACTCTCGAAAATCCCTGAGGTTATTGAAATTCATTCATTATTTGGAGAATACGATTTAATAGCAAAAATTGAAGCAAAAGATTATGAGAGCATCGCAGAAATCATTATTCATAAAATTAAAACAATCAATGGAATAACAGACCCCAAAACGTTAACAGGAATAAAGATGCATTAAAATAACAGATTCAAAAGAATGATTTATTTTTACTCTTTGAATGGGGTTCTAAAGATATGTTTTTAAAGAAAGAATTGTTTTGAAGTTCAATTATAGTAGTGAAAGTTTATGCCTATCGACCCTTTATTAAAAGTGAAGTATCCTGACCCTTTTGGTAGACAAAACACAAAGGAAAGAAAGGTCTTTAAAACCAGTACAAAAAAAATCGAATGGATGAAAGCAGGGGGACACAAACCAGAACTTTATACTGACCACAAAAAGTTTATTCATACTTCAAAATGTAGAAATCCACGCTGTAAAAGAAAACTTACATGGAGCGATAGAAGTTACGACTTCGACCATAAGGATAATAACCCAGCGAACAACAGTCAGAAAAATTGTTACCTTGTTTGTAAGGTATGTCATGGAAAAGCCACCGTTATAAGTAAACGGAAAATACTTAACCCTTACTCTAAAAACGTTATCGGGTATAAGACTGTAAAAAAGAAGATAGGATACAAGAAGACAAGACGAAAGTCAAAGAAAAAACCTTATCGGAAAATAAGAACCAAGAATAAGATAGGGATTCCTGGAACTAATTTTAGTATAGATAATCCATTACACTGATATCCTTTAGCTCAAATCCTAGGTTAAATCATGCTAATGTTTTGTTTCTTAGGATATGTTTTTAAAGAAGAAATAGTTATAAAATAACAGAGTGGAGGCAGAGGTTATGAATAAAGAGAAATCAGAAGATTATAACATAGAATTAGACAGAAGTATTAGAGATTCAGGTGTTCAAGGTGGTAAGATTATAGGAGAAAGATTACCATTAGGCTCCTTTATCATTGGGATACCATTGTTAATTATTGGATTGTACGCACTGTTTAGCATGTTATTTGGTTTTGGATTTCCTACGAATACAGCTACTATAATTTTAGTTCTATTGGTTATTGTTATTGGTTTATTATCAATTGTTGGTGGATATTCTATCTATAGAGCTAAACATGTAAAAAATTAGTAAAAAACGTGGTTCTAAGGATATGTTTTTAAAGAAGGAATTGTTTTTAACCTTTCGTATTGGATGTGAACTATGTCAAAAATTAGCAAAGAACAGCAAGATAAAGATGAGAGAAAGATTTTTGCAGAGCTTCACAAAAACTCGAACGAAAGTATTGACACGATTGCTAAACACTGTGGTTTCTCAAGACAAAAAGTCTGGAGATTGATTAAACAACTGGAAAAAAACAAAAAAATCTGGGGATATTCAGCTATTGTTGGTAGTGAAGAACAAGGTCTGAAAAAATTCATATTATTTTTTAAGCGTGCACATAAAGAACATGCTCCAAAAGACACTATTGAGATTACAACGACTCACATGAATCCTATGAAAAAAGATTTAGGAATTACTGTAATAAGTTCCTACTATATTCATGGCGAATATGACTGGGTTACAATCTTTACAGCAGAAAATCTTATACAAGCAAAAAAATTTCGTGAGGCATTAATAATGAGATTTCCTGATACACAAATCACGCAATTAAGTCAGATACTGTTTACTGTAAGGGAAAATTGCATCGAAAACCCGAATATAAACGAAATGAAGGAATTTATATAAAACCGTGTCAATGCTTCTGTTTTCCAGGGATATGTTTTTAAAGAAGAAATTGCTTTTTATTATTGAGGTGTGAGGAAATGGCTGAAAAACCATTTAAGGATCGAGAAGAAGCAAAAAAACAACTTAAAAGCTGTGGAAATTGGTGTAACATTTGTGAAGGTCTTGCCTTCCTACTTATTGTAATAGGAATCATTTGGAGAGTTTTGAAGGTTGATTTTGGCTTGGATTCAACATTTTGGTTTCTACTAGCAATATTTTTTGCTATAACCTCTTTGGCTCCTCATCTGCATATAGCATCAATAAGAAATTTGTTGGGTATTGACTCTGATCATAAATAGGGAGTT
>DATLAF010000048.1:0-5296 GCA_035527635.1 Thermoplasmatota archaeon
AAAATGCCTAGCATATATAAGGAGTTGTTTCATTATACCGCTGACTATGTGAGAATAACAGAAGCACCAGAATCATGGTTCGCGAGGGCTAGAACTGGAAGAAAAGAAACACCGGAAGCATTTTCTGGAATACATGCACCGGCGGTAATGGCAGTGGCTGACGAAAGCTCCGGAGTACCAGACATAATCTATGAATATGGGAAGGGTATTGCGACAGCTCCATTTTGGTTGTTTCTAATGTTCTCAAATCCGACAAGACTTACCGGATATTTCCACAACGCTTTCGATGAAGAAATAATTGACGAGAGCGGAGATAATATAAGTAACAAGAGGAAAAGCGAATGGAGGCAGTATACATTTAAGTCTACAGATAGTCCGGTTGTTGATTGGGGGTTTGTAGAAGAAAAGCGGCTCGATTCTGGGTATGATTCAGACGATTACAGGGTGTTTGTGCTTGGGGAGTTCCCGAAAGCTGATGCTATGGATGACCAAGGGTATGTCCCACTTTTAACGAGAGCCGACCTAGAAGGGGCATTTATAGATAATCCAAGAATACCAGTCACAGCGCTTGGGGTAGATCCATCTGGCGAAGGTCACGACAAAACAGCATTTGTTGGGAAGAATCAATTCGCAGCAAAAATTATAGGAGAAGAGAAGATTTCTACCCCTAAAAGTGTGGCAGCAAAAACAGCTACTTTTATATCTTTGTATGGAGTTAAACCGCAAAGAACGATAGTTGATAACTTTGGAGAGGGTGCAAATGTTGGTAAAGAACTTGCACTTCAGGGGTTCGATGTGAAGGCAATTAATGTTGGGAATAAGGCAAGTGATGATAAATTTTTAAATAAAAGGGCAGAGCTTACATGGAAAATGAGGGAATGGATTAAGAGAGGAGGGCAATTAGTGAGAGATGACAGATGGAAAGAACTCCTTAATTTGCGGTATAGATATAATGAGTCAGGGAGGTTACAGATAATGGGGAAAGAGAAGATGAGAAAGGAGGGAATACCATCACCAAACTTTGCTGATGCGTTTATGCTTACATTTGCTGTGAATGACAGGTTTGCTGAACAAAAAAATAGATCAGCCCCGAAAAATCACGACCCATACGAGTAGTATTTCGTGAATATATGAAATTATAGTATAATATGTATTGAACAAACATTTTAATATGGCATTAAAACAATTAAACGAAAAGGAGCAGAAAGAGCTAGTAAAACAATGTCAGGAGGAGATAGAAAACGCCAAGACATTTATGAGACCTAAGTGGGCTAAATGGAGAAAGCGCTTAAAACTATTAAATAATCAGAAGAAGGACGAATCTGATATTTCTGATCCATTGGCGCATACTCATTTCAACACACTGCTCGCAGCACTATATGATGATGAATTAGTAACGACATTTCTTCCTAGAGAGCAGGGAGATGTTATTAACGCACAAAACCTAAACCCATTGTACGAATACGACTCAGAATTGATGTCTATGGACACAATGAATTATCAATGGCTCTGGAACGCGCTGTTTTTCGGGAGATCGTTAGTGATGATGTTTGAATGGGACAGTGAAATGAGCGTACCAGTGCCGGAAGTTGTAAATATGCTTACGTGGTATCGCGATCCTAACGCTAAATCAGTGAATGGTGACACATCAGGACGTGGTTCTATGAGGTTCGGTGGTAGACCAATCCTTTTGACTAAAAAACAAATGGAAGATGCTGGGGTTTATGAAAACATAGATAAAATAACTCCTAATACGGCTGAAAACGACATTCTTACTGCTGCCGGTGACGAAATTCGTAACGCGCAGGGACTCGGAGGCAGTGTTTCTGATGATATTACTACAGAAAACAGGCTTTTAACATCAATGGAGTGGTTCACTATATATAAGGGGAAAAGGATTGCTGTTGGGCTAGCTAATGGTGATACACTTTTGACACGATATACAGAACTAAAAGACCAGAATAAATGGGGGATTATAGACAGAGTTATCTTCCCAGATGGTATTGATTGGGATGGTGTCAGCGTTATGGATCTTATTGAAGATAAACAGCGAGCAAGGGCGAGGATAATCAATGCCGCGTTGTTTAACACAGAGGTAAACGGGAATCATATGTACGCATATGACACAAACAAAATTACAAGCGAATCAGATCTTGATTTCGGGCAGAATAGGCATGTACCGGTTGATGGAGATCCTACTAATGCAATCCAAGCGATCCAAAGGACACAAATAGCAAACGAAACAGATTATATGCTTAATTGGCTTGAGAAATCAGCGGGTAGAGCAACTGGTGCAACAGAAATAGAACAAGGTGTCGCAACAGGCGGGAGAAAGACTGCAACAGAGATTGCGACTCTTTCTGAGAGTGTAGATACGAGATTTAACCTTATGGCTAAGGTTATTACTTGGAGCACACGGAGATTTGCCCAGTATTGGTACAAAATGTATAAGATGTACTTCACAACTGAAATACAAGACAAGTTTTTACGGATTGTAGGACCAGACGCTATATTTTTCAAGAAATTTGATAAAGAACAAGTCATAACAAATATAGACCCAGATGTATCTGTTAAATCTAAGATAGTTGGCGAAGCTCGTAGGCTTCGTAAGCTACAAGAATGGAACGCAGAGGCTGAGATTATGTACGCTGATCCTAGTGTTGATAAAGAATATATGACAAGAGAAAGGGCTCGACTTGGCGGAGCAACAGAAATGGAAATGCTTTCAAGATTTAAACCAGACCCAGAGAGAATTATAGCCATGGAGGAAAACAAACAGCTCGAAAAAAATGAATACGTTGACTTGAATGAGACTGATAACGACATAAAGCATATTGAAGAACATAGGAAGGCAGCGAGCACAAAGAAGAACTTAGCTCACCAAAAAGCACATATGGAACAATTTATTGTTAAAAACAAGAATCCGAATGTTAAGGAAGAAGCACAAGCGCTTTTACCACCAGAACCAGCTGGGATGCCGAACCTACAGCCGGACTTAGACACTCCTAAAATGTTACAAACAGCATGAATAAACATGGTCGCGAATACATAAAACAAAACAGGAATGAATATTCCTATTTTTCTGATAGTGAAATACAAGAAAGGATGATGAGACTTGGCGTTGAAGAGAAGGCGTTTAAGATTGAATCGCAGGACGACATTAAGAGCATCGCCATAGCATCACTTATAGAGGACAATAAATTAAACATATTACCATTTAGCTTTGAAGAATATTTAGAAGAAAATATGGTGGTGAAAAGAAGTAGAACAATAATAAGTAGAATTTTTTCATTTTTCAATAAACTCTCTACAGCATGATAAAATTCCCAAACTTGACCGCGAAGCAAGCAAAAGACATAAAGGATATGCAGAAGACAAATGGATATGAAATCCTTAGTAGGGCTATATCTGTGCAAATTGATCTTAAAAACGCTGAACTTATAAATTTCCTCTGGAAGTTTGATGATAGTGGAGATGCGAGCAAAAAAAGTGTCCATGAGTTTAGAGATATACAGAAGGAAACAGTGCTCCTAAAGAAGCTTTTTGCCTTTTTACAAGATCCTGTTATAATTAAAGAGAAGACAGACGGTGAAATATACGAAGGGTATTCAAAGGAATAGTAAGAAATGATCTTTAACATCTCGGCAGAAATCGCGATGGCAACAATGCCACTAAAATTGTAATGAGGATCTAGTACGGTCCCTAGCAGGTTTTTTTTCGCGACTTCACCTGCCGGAGATCGTATCAGGTCCTTACCGACCATACGATCTCTTTTTATATTCGTCATAATAATTGAGATTAGAAAAACTATTTTAACCAAAATAAACCATGACAGATCAGGAAGACGCTACCAAACTAGCAGAACAAAAAGCTGCGGAAGAAACTGCTGCTGCTGAAGCTAAGAAAAAAGCTGATGAAGCACAGAAGGAGATCGAGAACCAATCTCCAGAACAAAAGCAACAAGCTTACTTCAAACGTAAGGCTGAAGAAGCAGAAAAGATGAAACAGAGAGCTAAAGAGCTCGAAGATGAACTCGCTTTGTTCAAACAAGGTGGTCAAACAGGCAACGATGACATTAAACAACAAATTAAGAATGAAATCCTTGCCGACAAAAAGATAAATGATTTTATCGCCAAATATCCAGACTTTGAAGAAGATCGTGAAAAACTAGAAAAATATGCACATGATCCAAGTCGAAAAGGAATCCCTATTGAAGAAATTATTGCAGGAGCCATTGGCTTCGAGAAGTTTCTAAAACTAGGAGCGAAAATGAAATCACAAATCGAAGAAGATGCGAGAAATGGGAAATTCGGGGGGAACGAAGAAATCACTGGAAATGAAAAAACTGAGCAACAAAAAAAAGCTGAAAGCTTCACAGAAGCTATAAATCAAATACCAATGATGAAACGAGCCAACGAAGCACTCAAAAAAACATTATAACTTAACAACTAATCAATATGGCTAAATATGTATTAGCAGATGGAGAATCACTGCGTACGGTACGATGTACTATCGACACCGGTACAGTTATCGCTGCTGGAGATCTTGTCGCAATTGACACAGGTCTTATCATAAAAGCAGTAGCAGCAAGTACAGCAGTTGCGTTTTGTCCAAAGGGATCAGCAAGCGGAGAGACTGTTTGCGAAGTTTCTGTTGGAAACGACTTTACACTCAAAGGGACTCTTGATGCAGTATTCGCGGTTGCCTATAAAGGTGGTGAATACGACATTGAGGACACAACACAGCTTATTGATCTTGACGCATCTTCAACAGATGTTCTCAAAATCGATATGTCAGAGAACGCAGGGACAGTTGGTGCAACAACCAATGTTCGTGTGCGAATCAACAAACCAATATTTTAATTTTTAACCACAAAAGAAAATGGCTTTTAAACTAGCAGATGGGGAACAGGTGCGAACAGTGCCAGTTGCAGTAGCATCCGCAACAGTTATACCAGCTGGTGATTTTGCAGGACTTACAGCAGGTCTAGCAGTAGATGCAGGAGCTTCTACAGCGGCTATCGCATGGTGTCCAAAAGGATCAGCAGACGGTGAAACAAGTTGTGAACTTACCGTGGGGAATGATTTCACATTGGTAGGTACAGGTGATGCAGTTTTTGCTGTCTCACAAAAAGGAACAGAAGTAGATTTGACTGCGGCACAATTAATTGATGTCGGAGAATCTACTACAGACGTTCTAAAAATTGATATTTCGGAAAACGCAGGGACTGTTGATTCAACAGATAATATCCGCGTTCGAATAAACAAACCACTATTTTAATTATTAATCAAAAAAT
>DATLAF010000049.1:0-2323 GCA_035527635.1 Thermoplasmatota archaeon
GCTAAGTTATCTTTTTTTCCTTTTATGAGTGCCATGATTTTTACCTCCATTTTTTAAATTTAAAAAATTGGAATGTATACACTTCTATAAAAACATTTTGTTCATTTAGGGGTGTAGAAGAACTGAAACCCGTATTGAAGCAATGAGATATCTCCTCCAGAGTTAATCACCTTATTCTTTTTAGAAGAAACTTTAATAATAATCCACTTCATTTCAGGAAAAAAAGAAAAACACTTGTCAGAAATATTTTACGAGGAGATGCGATGGGAAATAAATCAAAATATTCAAGGATATTCTTTCCTTTGACCGTACTCGTCATTATTACACTATCCCTGGCACCCTCTCTTCAAGCGGAAGACTATTACGCAGACCTTACCATCACGGTTGATTTTTCCGGTTTTGTCAACATTGGAGGACTTACCAATTACCCGAATCTCACCACACAAAACACAGAGAAATACACCTCGAAACAACAGAGCCACTGGCTATTAAATATCACGAAAACTGAAATGTTCTCTGATTTTGTGTACGTTCTCACATTACCAAAAGGATCCTCGATTAGCTACATTAAATCATCAGGGTCCATCCGCATCGAGGAAAGCCTTGGGAATCTCATCGTCAGAGGATTTGGGGAAAATGAATCATTATCGATCATCATCCAATATCAGATACAAAAAACGGATAATGCGCTCTTCCAGGAGAACATCGTCTATCTCTTTTTGTTCCCAGCAATTATCTTTGTGTCTGTAATTCTGTTTATTTTGTTTTTAAAAGAGAAAAAAAACAGAGGAATACATACAAAGGTTGAAAAAAAGGAACCTCTCCAGGAAATAAAAGGTTTAAATCACCGACAGAAACAAATCATGCAGTTATTGCATGAGAGGAACACTCCGTTCACGCAAACCGATATCCAAAAGGAGTTACAGATACCAAAGGCATCTGTCTCAAGGAACGTCCGTGGTTTAGAGCGGAGAGGACTGATCGAGAAAGAACAGATAGGGATGTCAAATCTTATTCGATTGAAAAAACCGTAGGGTTTCTCATCGCAGTCTCAGCTTGTTCCGTTATGTTCCGGTGAAAATAGATATGCTGTTTCATCCAATACTTATCTAACGCCATGATGAAATGGCACACAAAAGATGTGAATGACATGAAAAAAATAACCAATCTCTTTCTGGTGCTGATGCTGATGACGTCTATCGTTTCATTGGCATTTGCAGATGAGGCAAGTGACCATACCCAAGGTAACTTTGAAAACGAGAATGGAACGCATGATCAAGTCAATGAATCAGGATCTCATCAGAATGATTCTTCCGAAAACGAGATAGAGCACGATGGCTCCTTCAATGATGGTTCCTTCGATAGCGAAACAGAACATGAAATAGAAATCATGAACAACTCCTTAGGTGCACGAATCCGATTGCTGCAATTGGAAAAAGCACTATTAACTAACATACTCAAAGGAGCTATGGCCGTCCAGGTGCTCAAGGGGCTTGACGTAAATACCACCACGCTTGAGGCAATCCTTGCAAATCTCAGTGATGTTCTTAATATAGTCCAAGCAGTAGATCCTGCTGCAAACAATACGGTGCAGATCTTCGTCTTGCTAAAAAATGAAACAAGAAATCTCACGAAACAATTCCGAGATACGATACGAGCACTACTCGATGATCAAACAATCAAGATGATACAAGAACAACTTAGAAATATGACCAGTGATGAACTCCAGAATTGTAGTTTAAGACTTCGACATTGGATTCGATTGTTCAACAGAAATCAACTCTACCGTTTATATGGGATTATCGGTGAGACGAACATCACTCTCCTAAATGAATACATCAATGGGAACATCACATTAGGCCAAACAAAGTTTCAACTCCATAAATTGGTAAATCAAATGACAAAAGAAAAGCGACAAATGATTTTCTCCGAGATCAAAGAGGAGAACATCAAGAGAAAAATACAGGCACATGTATCGATGGAAGACATAAAACACCACGGGACCGGAAATGGCCATGGAAGACGACCATAGGAAAATCCTCATAGGATGTGATATGAGATGAATAAAACAATAATCTCTCTTATTTTTCTGTTAATTCTCCTAGTTACTGTCACTGTTTCCTACGCATATTTCAACCAACCAACAACCATTGATAACCACCAAACCAATACGAGTGGTGATATACCTCAAGATACCCTTACAACAGAGATTGATTCAATATTTCTTGATGAAAATCAGGGCATAGAGATTGGTGAAATGATATAGGTAGTACTAGTACCATACCTTTTTTTTTTTTTTTTTTTTTTTTTATTTTTTAAATTG
>DATLAF010000050.1:0-13679 GCA_035527635.1 Thermoplasmatota archaeon
TAGAGATTCTCGCACCATGCCCGCCAGGATGGCGGTTTTCCATGGATAAAACCATTGAAATGGGCCGCATGGCAGTTGATACTGGTGCTTGGTCGTTATGGGAATGCGAAAACGATGTGATGACATTCAATGGAAAAAGCAAGCTTATTTTAGAGAAAAAGATCCAGCGTAAACCCGTTGAAGAATGGATAAAATATCAGGGCAGGTTCGGTCATCTGTTTAGACCGAAGCGGGATGAAAAACGGCTCAAAGCAATCGAGGATTTCACAGATTCTGTTTGGGAACGCTATCGGAAGTATTACGCAAAAATATGAGGAAATAAGAAGAACACCTAAAAGAGAGAAGACTATCTTGCTTGTAAAACCCGGGCTCCTTTCTCATCGACCGTACAATAAAAAATCTTTCCAAAGGGTGAAAGAATCTTACAAAGCATCGGAGTATCTCCTATGGCGAATACCGAGTTCCCAAGCATGCACATACTTGCCATCCCATACCTGTTTGCTGCCTTAATTGCATCAAGCACCATTTTATCAGCAAGACCGATCTTTTGCGTAAACTCCCACGCAAGAGAGAAAAGATGTTCAACCGAAGGTTTCTGCAGGAGTTTTTTTGTACAGTATCGTCCATACGATGCAATCTCATCAAGTTTTACCCCATCGGTAAGTATCTTTTTTGTCTCGATCTTTTTGCCTATCACACATAACACAATATCGTATTTCCCAGGGATATGCTCAAGCATCCCCCAGGGGGGAAGCCCTGCTTTTCGTCGGATCTCAATCCCACCAAAGCTACTCGCGAGTACATCACCAAGTCCGGTATGTAATTGAACTTCTGCGTAATGTGCGGCCTTTATGGCGTTCTCCGGGGGGAGATGAAGAAGATCTGCAAGAGCAAGGGTGGCGCTTAACGCACCTGCTGCGCTCATGCCAAATCCCTGGCTTACCGGCAGATCAACCAATGTATTTACCGTGATCCTCAATGGGGTGTCGCTTACAAGAGAGCCCACAGCTAATTTTGTTACCGGCGCAGGTGATGGTTTTCCATTGATTTGAACCGCTATCTTCTGAGGTGATGCTGGTGTTACGGTCACCTGGCTGATGGCACCCAAAGAGATAGTAATCCCCGCACCACGTGACCCGGAACGGTCCAAATCCTGCTGAGCATACACCGGTTCAAAAAACGCAGAAATATGCCCAGGAGCAAAAGCAATTCCCTTCATAGACCTCGCATTTATTTAACGTACCATATCAAGGATAGAGGAAGCAAGCTCTTCTTTTTTTCCTTTCTTCCAGGTGCTTTTCCCTTTTTTTGAACAAAGAAGAATTTCATTATGCTCCCCGCCAAACCCAGCAAGTGTATTGCCAACAGCACCAGAAAGATGGTATTTCGTAAGCAGCTGTTGTGTCTTTCTTTTGACATTTTTCTTTTTTCCTTCGGTTTTAAACGCAATGATTTTTGCATGTGGGACCCGTAAACGCAACGCTTCAAGAATAATTGGTGCCTGAATACAATCAATACAGAATTTTTCTTTCCCTGAAGGGATTTTCCCTTTCTGTTTTTTTGGGATATAATTTGCGATTGCAGCACAGACAATAATACTATCAAAATGTTGAACAGAATTGCTTTTAAGTAATTTCATGAGATTTGAAACTGTCTCAAAACGTTTGAACGGAATATAAGATGGAATAGGCTCCGTGGCATAACCATACCATAGTTCAACATCGGCTCCACGTTCGAAAGCGTTTACAGATAGGGAGATTGCTGTTTTCCCGGAACTCCGATTCGTCAGCACCCTGATATCATCAATAGGTTCTGCGGTAGCTCCCCCGATAACCAGGATCCGTTTCTTTTGCAAATCACGTCTCCCAATGATTCGAATGACGGTTTCAACGATCTCTTGAATCTCTGGGAATTTCGCTTTGTTTCCTGAGATATAAGGGTCGATAAATAACACACCATGGTCTTTGCAGATGCTAATATTTTTTTGGACAATTCTATGGTCATACATCGACAAATGCATGGCAGGCACAAGAAGTATCGGTACTCCAGACCCTATCGCAGTGGTTGCACAGGTGGTCACTGGTGTATCATCAATACCTCGTGCAATCTTTGAAATCGTGTTTGCTGTACAGGGCGATATCAAAAGGAGATCAACCGGATCTTTAACCAAACCACACCAGGAGACATGCTCAGTCTGACCGGTGAGCTGAACAACAGGCCTATGAGACGTTGCAAATTCTAATGCATCAGGATGTACAATGCGAGTTGCCGAAGGGGTCATAACGGGGTACATGTCCGCTCCATGACGAATGATCTCCCGTGCAAGTTTCACGCATTCGACCGCAGCAATACTACCAGTTATACCAAGGACGATTCGTTTATGAAGAAGTTTGTTGGTTTTCTTCCCGCGCAATTCTTCTGCAGGATGCATTTCATCACAATTCTTTTATCGTACGACCAGTACTGATCTGCTTGCGTGACGTACTACTTTGTCGGTGACACTGCCAAGTAAAAATCTTCCCTCTTTTCCATATCCCTTGTAACCGACGAGAATTATATCACTATCATATTTTTTTGCAACAAGCAGGATTTCATCAGCAGGGTCACCTGCTTCAACCGCGACATCCACTTTACCAATTTTTCCCTCGAGACCTTTTGCGATTTTCCCAAGGTTTTCCATTGCCTTTTCCTTAAAGGTCCCCGGTGTAACAACCGTGCTTAAATCAATCGTTGGGAGGAGCATGTTTGTAAACGTTGATTCTACTAATGCAGCAGGGATGACCGTGAGAATAACAAGTTCATCATCAGGTGTTGAACATTGAACTGCCATATCAATAGCTTTCGTTGATGCTTCCGATCCATCATAGGCGACAAGTAATCTTTTCATATTTCATCACAGTGTTGCTAGTAATAATGAACTGGCTAAAAAAGATTTTGTATTCTTTTTCTCAGAATGTAGGGAGGACGTTCTAAGTAAAAACCTTGTATTTAGTGATGGTTCTTAGTCGAAATTCCTTCATTATTTACAGAGATACATGATAAAATCTGAAAGGGGTAACCCTTCTTCCCATCGCATGATATAATTCCTACTTTTACTTCGAGAAAGATTTGGGAGTCGATTGTGCAGAATCTTTGCTCTTCCCTCGAGCTGATGAACCTCCATGGTGAAAAGCCTCCAGCAATCACCACCATGGCCTTTCAAGCGAAAGCCATAAACCGGTAATGTCTTTGTTTTTTCACATTCACGTTGCATCTTTTCAGCTTGTCGTTGCAGTTTACCATCCACACTACTGAAATGCAACGTATCCGAATTACTTGATTTTATCTCCAACAGGAAAGCGATATCGCCTCTCAGAGCAACTAAATCAACGCCAAACGAACCTGCGGCACGGACAACAATAAATGGTTTCTGCTGGGTGAGGAAGTACGCTGTTTTCTCTAGCACAGAACACGTTTTTGTCATCCTAGAAAGAATTTTTTCATCACCCTCAAGGATACCTTTTAATTCTCGTTCGTACACACTGCTCATATGAAAAAGGTAAAATACCTCGTGATGTTTTAATGTTTGGGATTGGAGCGTTCAATCAGTCAGCGATTTGGTGAACAGCACATGAACAAAGAGGTTCTAGTCAAAGAGGTCATGAAGACGAAACCGGTGATTGTACAACCATTCACGACGGTTTTAGAGGCAGCTCGAATCATGAAGGACAACAAAATCGGCAATGTGATCATCGCAGAAATAAATCACCCAATCGGAATTCTTACGGAAAGAGATATTATCAAAAAAGTAGTCAGCGAAGGGAAAAACGCACAGGATGTGCTTGTAGAAGAAGTCATGAGTAGTCCTATTATTGTTGCAGAGCCGTACATTTCCCTGCAAGAGGCATTAAAGATTATGGGGAAGTGCAATATCAGAAGACTTCCTATTATTGAAAACAATCAACTTGTTGGGATTATCACGCAACGCGATATCTCACGGCTATCACCTGCATTGACGGAGATCGCCCATGAATGGTCCAGCATCGGGACAAAAGATGCAGAATATGTACAGAGCCAGACGTTTTCTGGAAAATGTGAAGATTGTAATGCATTATCGACAAGACTGAAAAGTATTGATGGCCGATTACTCTGTGACGATTGCATCGACGGGTTAAAATATGAATAATATTTTTTAAAGGAATAAAAAAGGAGGAAAACAGTGATGAAAGTAAAAGAAATAATGACTACGAAAATAATTTCAGTAGACAAAGATGATAGTCTGAAACGCGTTCTTGATCTCATGAAAAAGCATGATATCACAAAGATACCGGTGCTTGAAGAAAAAAAATTTTTTGGTCTTGTGACCGACAATGTGATTGCATATAAGCTTGGGTCGATACGAAAGCGAAGCGTGACTGCATCGCGATTGCATGCATCGTCAGTGACAGAGAAAGAGGTGCACGTGATCTTACCAGAGGAGGAAGTAAAAAACATTTTAAAATCTGTTGGTGAACCAGGCCCAACGATGCTTCCTGTAGTCGTAAAAGAAAAGCTTATTGGCGTAGTAACAAAAGCTGATTTGTTACCCTTGGTGAAGAGTAAAAATCAACTTTATTCAATCATGCAGAAAAAAGTCCATACCGTAAATCTCGATGACCGAGTGATTCATGCACGACGGGTTATGATTACCGAAAATATCGCTCGTCTTCCAGTCCTTCAGGAAAAAAAATTGGTAGGAATCGTCTCTGATATTGAGATTGCATTAGCTTTTGCATCGTTGAAGAAATCGTATTCTTTAGGAAAACAAAAGCATCATCTTGATGAACTCCTTGTAAAAGACGTAATGCGATCCCCTGTTGTCTGGACGGACCCTTCGATGAGTATTTTTAATGCGGCACAATTGATGTTGAATCAGAATATCGGGGCATTACCACTTGTAGAAAACGAAAAACTCGTTGGGCTAGTAACAAGAACAGATTTATTAAAGACGATTGTACTGTAAAAAGGTTAAAGTAACACAGACGATTCACTATTGTATGGCGTATCATATTCCCTCCGATGATGCCATCCTCGAAGCGGTGAAAAAGGTTTTTCAGAAATATCATACGGTTTCGTCTCAATATAAATTAAAAAAATTGGTTGAAAAAGAATTGCAGATAAAGAAAAAACAATTTCATGTCAGTGAACCACGGTTGCGTAAAATCACTTTGAATAGCGGTTTAGTGCATGTTGAGATTCATACGCGAGAAGGTGATCCTGATAAGATTCTACATAGGTGCCCGGTATGTGGAGGTCCGTTACAACGGGTGAAGAATCAGACAATTTATGGTGGTGAAGTGACCTTAGAGTTTAAATGCGATGTGTGCGGATACTGGACCGGAAAGAAAAAGAAGATTCCGACGTTATACGTTTTCCATCTGAAGTAAAATGGGTTTTTTTAACAATCAGTGCGTGGAACGAGAAGTTATCTATTTTTTAAAGTGCCACATCAGGAGAAAAATATAACTGTATAATAAGGGTTATATAATATTAAAACAATATAACATTAGAACTTGCGATTAATATGAAAAAAATACAACTTCTTTGCATACTTGTGGTGCTTACTCTTTTTATAATAATACCTGGAACCGCCATAGCAGAAGAGATACCGATACATGCAAGAAGCTCCGATCAGTACAAAGAAGGATATCGATTTAACGTACAAGGATGGATCTATGTCCATATACAAGGTGAACCTCTCGAAAGAGGATACCAGCACGGATATCTTTTAGCTCCGGAAATTATCGATATGCTGCAGCGTTGGAGCACGATTATCCATAACTATCCGATTATAAAAACCATCACTAAACGTCTCTCAGATTCAAAGTTTGACAAAATGTCAGAAATCTGGTGGAACTTTTGCACCACTCAATGTTACAGAATGTACTGGGATAAATTCCCTGAAGAATACCAACAAGAAATCAAAGGTATCGCGGCCGGGGTGGTTGCACGAGGTGGGAAACTCTTTGGAAGAAACGTGAACTATCAAGATATCTTTGCGATGAACGAAATGTATGAGTTCCTCTCTAAACTTACGACAATCCCCAAAGGTATTCACCCGCTCCGAACGCTTTTCCAGCAACTTCAACAGGTCGTGCCAGGTACCTCTCATGTGAACGCATCATCATTGATTGAGACATTTCTACAACAATCACCTGCTCACCACTGTAATGGTTTTATTGCATCCGGAAACGCCACCTCCCATGGTCAGCTTGTGTTTTCTCAATCGACGATTTGTGGAGGTGGAACATGGTGGTGGACGTATTATATTTCATTACGATGGAACGTCATTCTTGACATCCAACCAAGTAAAGGGCATCGGATCATCATGCCAACATCACCAGGGCTTATCTGGAGCGATGAAGATTATTATCAGAATGATAATGGACTCGTCCTTCTTGAAACAACCGTTCCTCAAGGACTGTTTGACAATAAAGGATTACCTCTTTGTATACGAGCACGAACCGCGATTCAGTACGGTAACGACATTGATGACATGCTCTTTTCACTTCGCTATCGAAACGACGGCAGTATGAATGCGGTCTGGCTTCTTGGTGATACAAAAACCGGGGAGATTTCCCGCCTTGATCTCGGATATCGACATTCTGCAGTATGGCGAACCTTCAACGGGTTTTACTGGAGTGCAAATAACCCCCGTGATTTCCGTGTTCGTCTCGAACGAATAAACTATAAAAAAATTTTATTTAATTTTGTATACTGCAATATTCTTGGATTTCCTGGATGGGGCTACTTTTCTTTCAGATATATCCCTGTCGAAAGAGACCTTAAATTTGAAGAACTCGGAAAAAAATATTACGGCACAATCGATGTTGACACAGTCAAGCAAATCATGTGTACCCCCCCAATTAGCGATTGGATCACTGATGTAAAAGTGACCGATTCTGACCTAATGAGACAAAACGGGTTATGGGCGTTTTTTGGAAATCCGCATCATTCATTGTTCATATCAAACTATGGTTCTCAAATGGTGACCACTGAAGAAGTACCCCCTACAGGATGGGTACTCTTGTTTGGTACCCCTGTAAAAGAAAACTTCAAATTAATTACCCAAAGCATGAAAAAAACCTCGGCAGAAACTACTGTGGCATGGGAATTTGATACAAAACAAAACGTGAATAATTTTACCGCTGCAGCGTACGCCGAAAACGATCGACTCTATATAACAATACCATCAGGGATTCTGTTTTCAATAAATCCACAAATCGGTAGTCTCCAATGGCGTACAACTGTAGGAAAAAACCCAACTGCCCCCATAGCACAGAACGGATTTGTCTTCGTTGGAGACGAAGAAGGAATTGCTAAATTTTCTCAAAGAGGAGCCCAACAATGGAAGATACCAACAGATGGTAAGATTATTTCAGGACCAATACTCATAGGAGATAACCTCCTTTGTGCGGACTTGTATGGAAATGTGTATTCACTTGCGATGAGTTCAGGACAAGATCAGTGGAGACTGAAATTTTCTAATCTAAGTTTCTTGTCTGCACAATACGATGAAAACATCTATCTTACCTCAGGGGATAATTGCTATGCCGTAAAAAGAAATGATCATTCTATCGTATGGTCATTCGCATCGAACGGTAGGATCACCTCAGCTCCTGTTTTTTCAAACAATACGGTATATGTTTCCTCATGGGATAATTACATCTATGCTCTTGATGCAAAAACCGGTGATGTGAAATGGAAATATCAAACAGGATGGGGGGTTGATAGCGCACCTGCTGTTTCAAACGGTATCATATTTGTTGGTGCCATGGATAATAACCTGTACGCATTTGATGAAGATGGATCACTGAAATGGATCTTTACCGGTCAAGCAAGTATCCAGTCTATTCCAGTAACGTATGGTGATTTTGTGTTTTTTGGTTGCGACGATGGCAACATTTACGCAGTGAACCAATCAGACGGAGCAGTGGTATGGTCGTTTGCACCACGGTTTACCGTAAACGGAGTGATGAATTACGCGACAACCCCGATTCTATCTAATCCCTTGGTGGTGAATGGAACCGTTGTTATTGGAGCAAACGGTACTATTTATGCTTTGAATACCCAAACATTCGAAGTACCGCAGAGCCTACAACAGAAAACAAGCCAGGATATCTTCTCAATGATCCCGCTGAGTTGGTACCTATGGATTTTTTTAGCGTTCATCGTGATAATTGTCATCCTTTATGCAGTGTTTAGGAAAAAGAATTAAGATTGCTTTTTTCGTTCAGTAATTTCGCGTTCTAACCTGATTATTTCACTTTCGAGTTGCATTAGGCCAAGATCCACTCCCATGTCTCTCATGACACTGAGATCCTCATCGCTGAGGTTATTTCGTATTTCTTTAATGAAAAAATGACCTGCGTTTACTCCAAGAGAACAATTCATTGAATCGATAATCGAATGAAGCGCTTTGCCTAACTCGGTAGGCGACACGGTATTGATATCAGACATGACGCTGATTACATCACCGGATCCCTCGTTATAAAAATCATCGTTAATTTGGACATGTTTGAGAAATCCATATTGATTTTCCAACCGTTTCATGAGACACTCAATCGTTATGATCGTATACGGAAGATCGGTTTTTCTACGAGAAATCGATATCAACGTCTTCAAAACACTTTTCATGACATCTGATTTCTCTGGTAACGGCATATCCCATCTCTCTTTGTTGGTTTATGTTCCTTTTTTTAAAGTATACGACATCAATGATGGTCCATCCATATTAAACCTTTGGCCGGAGAACGATATGGTGCCCAATATCGAAACATATATATGATAATCCACGATATCTTTTCATCAGAAAATCAGGAGGGATGGGCACGCATGAAGAGAGAGTTATTGTGTGCAGTAACAGTTATTATTTGCATTAGTTCAGCGCTAAGCGGATGTCAAGAAACAAATAGTATTAAGCCAGATCAAAGACCTCAAAATGTGTATCTTGATTCAACGATTGTTGAATTTGCAAACGTGACTTTTGATCAACAAAACAATAAATCAGGAGGGATTGAATCGGTAACCGTCGGCTGGCTTTTTCACAACATAGCAGGAAGAATAATTAGTGCAAAGATAGACGTGAAATTTTATGATAAGAATAATATTTTGTTGTACAACGATACTAACCATAAAATCTCCAATTTCCCCGCAGGGTATACCGAACAATCATTCCAACCGGCCAATAGAGTAACCTATGAAGGAGCTGGTTCAAAGTTTGTGGACCATGTGGTGATCTCCGTTGGTGAAATATAGTATCCTGTAGCGAAAAATTTTTCTATATCTGCCTAAGAGAGAGACTGCGCCGCTATTTTTTTATTTTTCTGCCTAGAACAAAAATCATGATTGCTACGAGGAGAAATGCTATTTCAAAACCAGGTGTTGATATTGTTTTCGTATCACCGTTTATGGACAGCGTATATACATAAGAACCATGGTTATCATCGGTTAATAAAATCTTAGGGGACGCTGGATCAAAACTGATATTGATAGGGATATTTCCAGAGAGCGGTGTTGGCCAGTTCGACAGACTAAATATCTTTTCTTCATCAGGATTTAACGAAACGTTGGCAGGGGTTAGTGTTATTGGCGGTGTGGTAGTTGCGTTAAATTCCGGATCATAAAAATAAACATTGATATTATCTGATTTTGCATCACCGGAATTATGCAAGACTACGATGATATCATAGACATGTATCAACCGGTTTCCGATAGGCTCTCGTGTTTCGACTAATTCTACATTGACATTTTTTATAGAAACAATTGCTTGTTGAGCATGACCTACTTGACCGAGAAGTATTAAAAAACCAACACTGATAAAAAGCAGTATCAGAACCAACGTTCTTTTTAATTTCATATATCCCTCACTATCTCCTGCTAACGAATGTAATATATTTAAACTTCATCCTAGAACACCATAGTTTTGTTGTAGACAATGTGAGGTGTTGAAATACTTCTATATACTGATATGGCATTCGTTGTTCTGAAATAGAAAAAGAAAGGATGGGAGAAAAACCAATGTTAGAAGAGCGAGGGATACGAAAAGGTATTGAGGTTTTAGTACATGATCCAAATGCCCCGAATCTGCCTGCTCGAAAAGCGGTGGTCATTCGAACGTACCCCCGTCCAAGTAGATGGTTTGTAGTGCGATACGAAAGTGGGGATATGGCTCAGGTAGAAGAAACCCAAGTCACCACGATGTTTGAAGAATACAGAAAAGGAATATTTTGATTTTCTTAGAACCGCTTCTTGTTGTCTCGAAGACCCACCACTATCTCTTTGCCCAAATCGGTAAGCCTGTACAATTTTATATCCCGATGTTTTCCCCCATCGATTTGTTCAACGAGGTTAAGGCTAATAAGTGATTCATCGTCACGATACCTTGTATTCATTCCTCGAATCGCGCCAATCACATTAGTTGGAGTGGTTTTCACGCTGTACGCAATCTCAGAAGTATAACTCCCACTGGGACTGATCTCAAAAAGATACTCCGCTATTTTTTTCCGTACGCTACTTCTCCGAAGCGATCTGATAATAAGTGGTTTTAACATCTCTGGAGAAATTGCTGTTTTTGATCCATCCTGCATCCCATCCACGAAACCAATATAGGGAATCGCACGGTGATTAATAAGCTAATCGATTTTAAATGCTACCAAAAAAAAAAATCTGTGATGGGTAAAAATTAAATTGTTTACAAAAAGTAAATGGGCCAGGCCGGATTCGAACCGGCGGCCTTCGCCGTGTGAGAGCGATGTCATAACCAACTAGACCACTGGCCCTTGATTTCGAATTAATCATTTTGTTAATATTACTTCTGATTTTGTCTAACATGTTTCACCATTAATATTTTAAATCGGCACATTCATATTTAAATACTATTGACTTTCGCCCTTCAATTTTGCCTCCGTTTGTCGCAAATTGTCCTTCTCCCAGTATTCGCAAAGGAATAATATAACTTCCTCCCAGGTTTTATATCCCGTTTTGTCTCCGACATGCTTCTTGGTTTTTAGCATCCGATTGTATATTAATTTTGTCGTGTATAGATTCAGGTGTCCAATTTCACTCATTTTTTTACCTCACTAAACTATTATGCTGAACTTGTTTAAATAGTTACTGTGCTATTATGCTAGTTTTCTCCTTGTTTTGTCCTTTCTTCTTGGTTTGTTCACGCTATCGCCGATTTAATCGCCTCTTCTGGTCTCTGCTACCTCTGTCCAGTTAATCTCTTGCCAGTCTCTTTGTGTCCAGGTATCGCAGATTTTGTAAACTTGAAATTCCTCACTGTAAAACATCTCTTCGAGGTATTCTTTAATCAGTATTCCTAGTGTATAGTTGTCCTTTTCTTCGCCATATACTACAATGTCTCTTACTGCGTTGTAGAGGTTGTATTCGTTGTCTATATTCAGGCAAAGAAGCCACGTTTCATAGTTGGTATATCCGTTATATTCTTCATTCTTTGATTCCATAGATTACACACGCCTTAGTATATATTGTGTCTGTTCACCCTTATATAATATATGTGCTAGTATGCCAATATGCTATTTTAACAGAAGAAAAAAAGTTAAAATTATTTGCATGTTCTCCATTAACACGGTCAATTCATTCATTAATAATTCTTTTTTTATTGGTATACTATTGGATATTTTCCAATACTTTTAAGGTTACACCATAATAGTTTTTACTCCTATTGTAGACCATCGCTCTTACAAGGCGATTACTCCTGTTGAATGTGCTATCCAAAACACGCTAAAACCGATAGTATTTTAAGTTTTTTATATTAATATTTCATGTCAAATTAATGCCTGAATTGACTATTATTTATCAAATCACATGATATTTAATATATGTTATTATATACCATATTGTTTAGTTATATGGTCATACCACCTTGTAAAACCCGTTTAATGCAACAGTATGTTCGGGTAGTGGTTTACACACAATGATAAAATTAGGGGGTAAATTTAATTTTATGATAGTAAAATAAAAAATGACCCAACAGGAGAGAATCTAATTTTATGATTTATTTTACTATTGCCTTCTAATTTTATGATTGCCATTTTTATTTTATGATTTAGTGTTTTTATTTTACTATTTGACATTCTTATTTTACTATTAGAGGTTTACGAAAATTACCACAATGCTATGCCGTTCACGGAAAAACCGGAGACCCGAGCAAATAAAATTTCTGACACTTACTACACTTTAAAAAAATAGTGTCAAGTCTTTTTTTACTCCGAGAACACTGACACAATAGACACATAGACACTTTTATTAGTAGATAGATAGATAGATAGATAGATATAAACGAGGGGGTGGGGGCATACCCCCATAGCATTTTTCTGTCTAAGTGTCCAATCAACAGAGAACAACAGGGTTAAACACTTTCACTGACAAAAATACAAGTGTCAAGTCCTCCGAGAACCCTCCGAGGCGAAAACCGGAGAGCCACCTGAAAATAGCATTTTTCGTAGGTAAAAAGTCATAAAAGAATATCTATGAGCATATACGTTATAATGCACATAGGCGATTCTAGGCCATTCCTACGCACCAGAACGTAGATAATCCGCCTATGGCCTTCTTTATGGCCCTCTTCATTATTAAAATGCCATTTCTTATATACCATTTTTGATATATGTTAGTTGTTAGTGAAAATGAAACCAGACGAGTATATGCGAGAAAATACACCAAAATTCAAAGAAAAATCTAGAAAATTTTATACCAGGTTACGAAATCTCGCATCAACCATACCAATAATTCTTATTCTATATATTTTAACATTTTATTTATCCCCAATTAATCATTACGTTACACCAATAGCACTACTTATACTCGTTATATACATATTAAGTGTTATAGTCGTATTCAATAAAATTTCTAAAGAAAGACCTTCTTTTAAAGAATACGTCTTATATTATTTTTGGCAAGGAAAATATTATTTAGATAGGTATTTAAAAGATAATTCTTCTGAAGAAGATATAAAAAATTCATTGAAATTTTTTAATAAACTTCAAAATGTTCTTTTTCAAAATTATAATTCTTTTGGTCCTCATAGATTTGAAACTGAAGAGAACATGGAAAAATCAATAAAATGGCTTGAAATATGGATTAGAAAAGTTGTTATTGACTCATTAAAAAAGAGAGAAACGAAAATTAATTCACTCGTTAACGAGGTTTTTAAAGGAACGTATGAAAATCTTATTGATGAAAATTTTAGCGGAATGGTAGCATTTTTAAAACCTTATGTTGCTCTATATGTTGTAAAATCAGATAATAAATTTATTAATTTTATAAACTGGTTGCATTCTTCCTATAAAAGATGCTTAATTTTTTATGGAAGTTTACTCGTAATTATCATTATTGCATCAAGCTATGCAATATATTTTTACTATGGCTTGATATTTTTATTTGGTATCTTTACTATTCTTTCAGTGATAATAACCATTTTAGTAATATTACAATCTTATCTAAAAAAGAAATATTTAGCAAAACAGAGAAATTAATTGTTAATATGGTGATTTCTCTAGTGTGCGTTCAATTTAACAACATATAGGTTTTTAAATAAGTAATTGTTACAAAATTATTAATTAGGGGAAGGAATGGCAAGAGAACGTGTTCATATCTCAGATTGGATTCAATTCTTAACCGGAATAATTGATAGA
>DATLAF010000051.1:0-10341 GCA_035527635.1 Thermoplasmatota archaeon
TTTATTACAAACTTTACATCTTACCATGACCTACTCCCCTAATTATGATTTCTTATCAATTATTTCTTTAAAAACATACCCTTAGAAACTTATGTTTTGTGCTAATACTTAACAGAAAAAATAGAAATTGTTAAAGAAAAAAATAAAAAATAATGATATACCACGGATTATTTTAAAAAAAAAAGGAGTTTTATTTTTGTCCAACTCCACCCCATTTTGAGATATATACAATTCCGAGCACAGATACAACGGTTATAATCACCGCTACGACTATTGCAATGCCCGCATCGCCCCATGTTGTTGGTCCAGTCGCTTGCCAAAGCCCTGCGAGCGTCATTATACCAATTATGATATCTTTCCAGATTAAAGCTATAATGAAACCAAATGCTGCGGCTATTGCGACTGCTATTGTGCTCTTTATTTCCTTTATGGTTACCATTTTTCACCTCCCCTAAGTTTTAACTGGGATGTTAATATCCTAAACTATTTAATCATTTCGAAAAAAAGTAACGTTTTCAGGATTATTCTAGGGGGATAAGGGTTTTTCCAAACAAAAGTCGTAAACAGAGAAGTGGCCACAGAATCAAGAATATTGTCAATAAAAAGGTTGGGAAAACACCGATATGATCGACGAGATAACTCAATAGAACAAACGGAATTAATAGAAGGGCAAACCCTTCATGGACCCCTTCATATCGAAGCATGAGGTCACGTTCCTTAAGTGACGTTGTTAGAATCCCTCTTGTAGTAAAAAGCAAAACAAAACCTAGAATGAAAAAAACAAGGAGGGGAAGAGGATACCCAAACAGCAGAATTGAGGTATATCCTAATAAGAATGGGAGCAACGCTACGAACAGATGAACTCCTTTTGCTGTGTAGGTGTACATGATAAATCGTACTGGTTTTATCAATCGATCTCCTTCAACATGTACACCCAAGAGAACCGGTGTCGTTCGAATGCCAAGCTTCGTGTCAAATTCCACATCCTTTAAATTGGCAGATACGCCTACGCTAAATATCCACTGTAGGAACGCGACAATGGAAATGATTATGGCAAACAGAGAAACTTCATCAGAGACGGTTAACGCTCCGAACATCCCATACGAAAAGACCGCTGCACCTAGCACATATTCCATACCAGGAACCCGCTTACTGTATCGATTGTACAAAGTCATCAGTAAAAACGATAGCAATAACACACCGAACGAACGAAAGGAAAAGAAAAAGACGATGGCTAGAACCATCGATATGAAAAAAGAGCTTAGAAAAAGAATTCGTGCTTGCCTTCTGGATATAACACCCTTTGTAAGAGGTCGTTGAACCACGTATTTCGACTGCTGATCAATCTCCATATCATAATAGTCATTTTGGACGAAGACAAAGATGTGTCCAAGTAGCCCTATGATCAACAATAAAGAAAGATGAAATATATCAAACTGTCCGTTACACAACGCCCCAAAAACCGGGGTAAACCCAATAAAAAGGATACCATAGGGTCGAATAAGTTTTATGTACTCTCGTACGACTCGCATCGTTCTAAACCATTCATACAAGGTGCATTACCTTCTTTTCAAAAGAGGATCTCTACCCACTTCCCCTGCCCTTCCCACAACCGTAATGAAGACAAAGGTAATTTCTCTTTTAACTGCGCAGAAATCCATTCAAGAATATGTTCAGCGGTGGGATTCTGAAAAAGCTCATTTAACGCCTTATGATCTAGTTTTTCAATCACCGAGGATTCAACGATTTCTTTCATTTTCGCAAAATCTACGACCATCCCATCTTTGTTCACATCGCCTTCAATGACAATTTCTAATTTATAGGTATGGCCATGCAGGTCCTCACATTTCCCTTTATAATTCGGTATATAATGTGCAGCATCAAAATAGAATTCTCGACAGAGCCTCATAGATGATTCTCCTTTTTTAGTCTGAGAATGGAGACGAGGAATATAAACGTCATCTATTTATAGAAAATCACTTTCTCAGCCCATTGATGGCTTGTATACATCTCTTTAATTGATTTTTTTAATACAGGATGGATAAAATGTGGATTGAGGTCCATCAAGGGCTGTAGAACAAAAAGCCGTTCTTGTATCAACGGATGAGGAATAACAAGATTTTTTGTTTTTACTATCTGGTCTTCGTAAAACAGGATGTCGATGTCGATACTCCGTGGCCCATTTTTTACTCTTTTTGTTCTCCCCAGTTTTCGTTCAATGGATTTAAAGGCAGATAATAATTTTTTTGGATAAAAATCGGTTTTGATTTCGACGACACAATTCAGAAACCACTCTTGTTTGATATTTCCAACTGGTTCTGTGAGGTACAGGGGAGATGTTTTTTTTACTTCACCTACCTCGGAAATAAGGTCTATTGCTTTGTTGATATACTCTTCTTTGTCACCGATATTTGATCCAAGGCCAAGAAGCACAATCGGCATTATGCACCCCGAATCGCATCAACGAGTTGTATTGCTCGTTTACATTCTTTTACGTCATGGACGCGCACCATGTTTGCCCCGTTCATGACAGCCACGGAGATTGCAGCTATGGTTCCCTCAAGACGTTCGTGTACAGGTAATCCTGTGATCACCCCAATGAAAGATTTCCGCGAAGGTGCAACAAGAATTGGACAACCAAGTGACTTGAATACTTCAAGGTGTTTTAGTATCTGGAGGTTATGCTCTACTGTTTTTCCAAAACCAATTCCCGGATCAATGATGATCTGTTCTATACCTGTTTTCCGTGCCGTTATAATTTTTTCTTGAAAGAATGCTTTGATTTCTCCAACTACATCCTGGTAGACCGGGTTCTGCTGCATGGTTTTCGGTGTTCCTTTCATATGCATCAGCACAACCGGGGCGTTGTAGTTTGCTATGACCGTTCTCATTTCCGGGTTTGTTAACCCCGTGATATCATTAATGAGATGTGCACCTGCTTTTAGACACACGTCTGCAACCTGTGGTTTATAGGTATCAATGGAAATAGGAACAGAAACCTCATCTACAAGTCTCCTGACTACAGGGAGGATGCGTTTTAGTTCATCTTTTTCAGATAATGGCATGGAACCGGGTCGTGAGCTTTCTCCACCTATGTCAATAAGGTCAGCACCATCTGAAACCATTTTTTTCCCATATGAGACCGCTGTATCAATATCATCAAACAACCCACCATCTGAGAACGAATCCGGGGTCATATTAAGAACTCCCATGATGAGGGTTTTTTCAAAAAGTAATGAATAATCCTTGCAGATAATCGGTGGAAGTTTGACCATTATTCATCCGAAATGAGCACGACCTATTAAAAACCAATGTTAATTACCGGGGTTCCTTAGGAGGGGGGAATGGAACCACATTCGATACAGAACAAGGGAAATCATTTAGACAAGATAACAGAAAAAAAAGGTCAACTTGTTTATTACTCTATTTATATATAATAATATTATATAAATTGATACCATTTGTACAACAAGACTTTATAAGGAGCAAACCAACCCCTTTATTGCATGATGGTAATTGGGCTTTTATCAACAGAAGAAGAAGCACAGGAAATCCAATTCATCGCAAAAATATGCACCGTTGAAAACCGTATCCGTTATATCGTTCATGTACAAAGAATTAAACAACTCGTCAGTGAACAAAACAGATTGTGACGCAAATTACAAAAACATCCTTATTATTCCACGCAGTACATGAGAGCCCTGATTATATCTTCAACGGAGGACATTGCAAGTACGAATATAAAAAACAATCTTCTAGAACAAGCATCTTGGGAGGAGCTCGAAACTTTTTACAACAACCCCGTCTTCAGAAACTCTTCGATGAAGAACGTGGTTATCGTAACCATCCCTGATAAAAAAATACGACATGAAAACATCGACACTGAAGTAAAAGAACAACTCCATATTGATCCAAAAATTGCTATCTTTCTTTCAAGACATCGCAGTAAAATGGAAGAACCAACGCTCACCGTACATCCTATTGGAAATTACGGTAAAGCAGAGTTTGGTGGACAAACAAAAACGTTAGTACCCGCAGCCCCACAAATGATGACCTCCCTTCTCCGACGCATTAAAAAAAACCTTCAGTTAACAGATCTGCAATATCAAGTCTGCTATGAAGTCACCCATCACGGGCCTCTTCTCAAGATTCCCACGATGTTCGTTGAGGTAGGCAGCACAGAAATACAATGGAAAAAAAAAGAACCTGCAGCAATTATTGCAACATCACTGCTTGAACTACTAACGACACATCATTACGAAGAAGAGTGCCAAAATGATAACCCTGTTCTCATCGGGATCGGCGGGGGACATTACGCGCCACGATTTACTGAAATAGCATTTCAGAAAAAAGTTGCCTTTGGCCATATGATACCAACATATCAGATAGAGGCAGGAAACATAGACGACGAAATCCTTGAAAAAACGATACAGGCAACCCCACATATGAACGGAGTATATCTGCATAAAAAATCCCTAAAAAAATCACAAGTAACCGAGTATAAAAAATGGTTTGAGAAGAAAGGAATATCCGTAATTTCAAGTAAAGAACTACCAGATTTATGATTTCTTTTTCTTCAGGGGATACTCTGTTTTAAAATCATTAAAAAATACTTGTGTAAAATTAATGATTTTCCCATCTTTTACTTCAATACCATCATTTTTCAATCTTCGTATCTTGTCATTTATTCCAAGACCAAATCCACCGAGGCTTCCATCTGATCTAACAATCTTAAAACAGGGCATAGTATCTGCATCTGGGTTTTTATTCATATATTTACCAACAGCCCTTGCGTATCTTTTATTTCCAAGTGCTTTTGCCACGGCACCATATGTTGAAACACGCCCGGCAGGTATTTGTCTGACAAGATAATACGTATAATCGGAAAGATTCATATTTGGGAATACCCTATGACCTCCAAATAGTTTTCTTTGCAATACAGGGAGAAGATGAACAAAATAAAATTCTTAGGAACGGCTGGTGCACGGTTCGTTGTCATGAAGCAGCTCAGAGCATCGGGTGGAATTTGGTTGACACTTGATGATACAAACGTTATGATTGACCCAGGACCAGGTTCACTTGTTCGTTGCATATCAAGCAAACCAAAGCTCAACCCATTGGATCTAGACGGTATAATACTGACACATCGACATATTGATCATTCAAACGACATCAACATAATGATAGAAGCCATGACAAACGGGGGATTCAAGAAAAAAGGAATCGTATTTGCTCCAAGAGACGCGCTGGAAAGTGACCCAGTGGTTCTAAAATACGCCCAAAACCAAGTTGAACACATCGAAATTCTCAAAGAAAAAGGGAAGTACCACGTAGGAAACATCCTTTTTGAGACACCGATACGATTGAAACATGGGGTTGAAACGTATGGCATCAACTTCAGAGGAAAAACCATCTCGATTTCTCTGATCACCGATACCGATTATTTTACAGACCTTGCATCATATTTTATCGGGGACATCCTTATCGTCAATGTCGTGATGTTGCAGGATAAAAGCATCATTGAACACCTCTGTTTAGAAGAAGCAGAGAAGATTATCAAAGCAAACAATCCACAACTTGCTATCCTGACGCATTTTGGTATGGGGCTGGTGAAAGCAAAACCATGGGTGATAGCAGACAAACTTACGGAGAAGCTTGGAGTCAAGGTAATCGCAGCCCGAGATGGTATGCAAGTCGATATTGACCAGTACATAAAATAGTTATGAATTCTCTTCAACGATATCAAAAAAAAATTATGATGACACAGGCGCTCCTCCCAAAATACCATCACATTCTTGATGAACAAGGGACCGCACAGTATCTTGATTGTAAATTAATCCCTGTTACGTTTGCGCTCACTGAATCTACCAACAATCTCTGGTGCACCCATGATAAAGCCCTTCAGATGATGAATGTACAGAACACCCCACCGAAACAATCGCTTCTTGATCTAAAAATTGAACTAGCAAATCGTCTTTTTCAATCATGTAGTTTCTGTGAACACAGATGCAAAGTAAATAGAAGAATAACTTCTGGGAAATGTGGTGTCAAAGAATCACACATCGCCTCTGAGTTTTTACACTTCGGGGAAGAAACCGTGCTGGTTCCATCATACACGATCTTTTTTTCAGGATGTACTTTCCATTGTGTGTTTTGTCAGAACTGGGATATCAGCCAGATTCCCTGTGGAATAACTGTAGAACCCCACCGACTTGCCACTGCTATTGAACAACGAAAAAAACAAGGTGCCCGAAACGTGAATTGGGTCGGTGGAGATCCAACGTCAAATCTCCTATATATTCTAGAGGTTTTAGAGCGCTTGGACTGCAACATCGCACAGGTATGGAACTCAAATATGTACTGTTCGGAAGAAACAATGAAATTGTTGCATGGAGTTATCGACGTCTATCTGACAGATTTCAAATACGGGAATGACTCCTGTGCAAAACGCCTCTCCAATATCGATGGATATACCACTGTTGTAAAACGAAATCACATTCTTGCGTATCAGCACAGAGAAGTAATCGTCCGGCATTTAGTACTGCCGAACCACAGAGAATGCTGTGCAAAACCAATCATAAAATATATCGCGGAAAATCTCCCCAATACAATTGTTAACATAATGGCTCAATATAGACCGGAATACAAGGCGAACGAATACATCGACATATCAAGACCAATATCACATGAAGAAGTCTTACAGGTCGAAGAATATGCAGAGAGCCTAGGAATCCACACACTATGAATCAGTTATACTTCGATTTCTCTTTCTTGTGCGATTCTAGCTTTTCCTCCGACCGTAACAACATCATTGTGTATCTCTACAAACACCCGCCCCGGTCTGCCGATGATGTCTCCTTGTTCACATATTATACTTTTATCTTTGATTATTTTATGTTTTACCAAATAACTAGAGACAGCACCGTTTGCAGTACCAGTGACGGGATCTTCGTTTATACCATATACCGGAGCGAAATTTCGTGCATGATACATTGAATTTGGTTCGATGGTTTCAAAGGTGAACACATGGAAACTACCAATCCCTATCAACTGGCACATCTTTTTGACGTTCTCAAAATCGGGTTGAATGCTTTTTAGATCATCATATGTTTTGATACAGATAGGTAACGTAAACAGTCCAGTCGATACAATTTGTTCTGGCATCGAATCATCGATAGCTTTTACGTCTACGTTGAGTGAATCAGCAATCTGAGATATATTAATATGTATATTTTTGTATATTGGTTTCTTCTGAGTCATCATAATTCTATCAACTTTTGCATCATCGTCATAAAATATTGTAATCGGCAAGATACCTGCTTTCGTTTCCTGAGTGACTAGGTTTTTTTTATTAGGTAAAACCTTTCCTTGTGATGCCATTGTAAAAAACGTAGCAATGGTCGCATGCCCACAGAGATCAACTTCAACTATCGGTGAAAAAAACCGAACCTTGAAATCAGCGACAGTGCTTGGAAACACAAAGGCGGTCTCAGATACAACTAACTCCTTTGATATCTGTTTCATCTGTTCATCACGTAGGTAAGGCGCATCGAATACCACACCCGCAGGATTTCCACCCTGGAGCGATTCGGTAAATGCGTTGACTTTCAAGACCGTCACGTTCATCGCATCTCATCTTCTATAATTCCAATCCTTTATAGAGAAGCATTCTTTTTCAAATTTTTTTGCCAATGCCATCTCCTCTTTACTCAATTTTCCTTCAATTAACTCAATACGAAACTCTCGCTCAAAACCCATCTTCATTGCTTCAGCGACTTCCTTAAAACGTATCTCTTTTCCTAAAATATTCCTTATCGATGTCACCCGTTGTTTTACATCAGCGATGAGTTTATCCTTTATCTTTTCATTTGGTACCTTTAGTAAAGAGAACATTTTATCAACATCAACATCCATGAGAACCGTGCCATGCTGCAACACTGTTTCTACTTTTCTTGTCTGAGCATTTCCAGAAATCTTCTGCCCATTTGAAATAATGTCATTGATGGGAGCATATTCACTCTCAACACCTAACTGGCGCAATCCTTTCATAACCGCTCCACATATTCTTGCATAGCTCTTTAGAATGTTTTTTGGAACTTCTGGATGAGATTCTGGAACTACAATACTATAGGTTAACTCATTCTCATGAAAAACAGCACCCCCACCAGTGATTCGCCGTACGTAATTGACACCTAACCTTTCGCATGCGCCTATATCGACTTCATCAACCAAACTCTGGAAATACCCAATAGAAATAGCAGGGGGAGCCCACCCATAAAATCGTACGGTTGGAGGGACCTTACCTTGGCTATTTACCACCAAGACTGCTTGGTCCACCGCCATATTTGTAAAAGCAGTACCAGAACCTGTTTGAAGTAATCTCCATTGTTCTTTCATGGTTTACACATCAAGATTCCTTGGGTCAAACCTTCGGCATTTAAACCAATAAATTGAATATGATATTGAGTAATGATAGACGATATCGTCTCCTGCAATCGTTCTTTTTCCATCACGGTGTTTCTAAGTTTTTTTTCCATTAGTTCAATGGCTTCTTCAGGATAAGCAAAAAAATCCCCCGTGATTCGAATGTCTCTGATAACATTATTTTTTTCATCAAATTCTATAGAGATTTTCAGCAGCTTGCCTTGTGGCACCTTATACGTAGATTGAAATCGCATAATCAGCACGCGTATTCCATTAGCTTCTTATAAACTCCCTCTTCGAAAACCATCTACCGAAAGGCGTCCTGTGCATGATAGGAACTTCGAACAAGCGGCCCTGATTCAACATGTATAAAACCAAATCGAAGAGCGGCATTTTTCAGTCCTTCAAACTCTTTGGGCGTATAATATTTATCCACCTCTGCATGGTTCCGCGTCGGTTGTAAATATTGTCCGATTGTTAGGAAATCAACATCTGCAGCCTTCAGATCACGCATTGTTGTATAAATCTGCTCTATTGTTTCTCCTAACCCTACCATGAAACCGGATTTTGTTGGAATTCCTTTTTCCATTGTTTTTATTGTTTTCAACACGTTCAAACTTCGCCGATAGTCACCTTGAGGTCGGATTATGGGAAATAAGTCTTCAACCACTTCAATATTATGGTTAATCACATCAGGACCAGCATCAACCACTTTCTGTATCGCGAATGTATTTCCTCTGAAATCGGGGATTAACACCTCGATTTTACAGGCATCATTTAAACGTCTGATCTCTTGTATTGTCTCATAAAAAACACTTGCGCCACCATCCTTTACATCATCCCTGGTGACCGATGTTACCACCACATACTTCAAACCAAGGGCCTTTACGCTTTCTGCAATGTCTTGCACTTCATCCAGGTTTATCGATTTTGGCACTCCATGCTTCACATTACAGTATCTGCAATCTCGAGTACAGACATCTCCCAAAATTAAAAAAACAGCGGTACCACTTCCAAAACATTCTGCAATATTTGGGCATTTTGCCTCTTCACAAATAGTATGTAACTTCGCAGAACGCAGGAGTGTTTTAACTTTGGAATAATTTTCTCCTCCGCCAATTCGTACTTTCAACCAATCTGGATGTCGTCTCATTATCTCTGTGGAAAAAACAATGGTGTTTATAATTCTGTTGTCTTTCCTTTTAAGGTCAAAAAGACAGTTTTACACGCCCATAGTGACCCGTAACAGATCCCGTAATCCCGGAGACACACCAAGGATGAAGATGCCGATTTTAAGGAGGTTCACTAACCGCGAATACTTCTCAAGTTCATTTTTGTAGATAACGTCAAAGATATAAATCACCACAATAATCAAAAGGAATTTGACAAGGGGAAATAACGGTGGCCACAACTCCATAAGACTATTTGAAGCAGGGTGTTTCTCAACATAGGACGGTAGCCCTATACGAAGGGGGTCGTAGATACTTATGTAACTTGTGATCCCATCAATCAGATGGCCTGCAAGCATCGAAAGATTTAATGGTTTTTTATATACCGCAATAGTCTCGTGTTTTCGATAGATCCATGCGAATAGATATACAGCCGTTATGATAAGAGCAACAAGTCCGATGATAAGGACTAATACATTGATATACGTACCGTGAGAACCACTCCATTGATCTCCTATGATCCATCGTCCAATAAGAAAGAAACATGGCAGGACAATAAGTAATCCTCCGGAGAAAATAACGGTATTCACCGTCATTATCTGTTTTTTGATAAAACGGTATAACAGAGGTAGGAACGCAAGAATGGAAAGAACAAAGAAGAAAATAGGCTCAATACCAGATACACCAAAACGGATACCAAGAACCCAAAGAATTGTATAAACCCCGTCAATGAGGATAAACACAAAAA
>DATLAF010000052.1:0-17651 GCA_035527635.1 Thermoplasmatota archaeon
CACACAGGTTTCCGCACATCGAACAGGTCTTCGTATCCTCCGAAGGCGATCGTTTCGCCCGATACTGCTTTGCTTTCGATGGATCGATACAAAGAGCAAACATTTTCTCCCAATCAAGATCCTCGCGTGCTGCACTGAACGCCGAATCAACGTCCCGATCAACACCTCGTGCAAGATCAGCAGCATGCGCAGCAATCAGAGTTGCAACCACCCCATCACGGACATCGTTTTTGTCAGGGAGACAGAGATGCTCCGCTGGTGTCACATAACAGAGAAAATCAGCGCCACAAAAACCAGCAAACGCCCCCCCAATGCCCCCAACAATATGATCATACCCAGGGGCGATATCAGTAACGAGTGGACCAAGAACAAAATACGGTGCATCCTTTGTCACCGTCTTCATCACCTGGATATTTGCTTGGATATCAGAAAGAGGCATATGACCAGGACCTTCCACCATGGTCTGCACCCCAAACTTCCGTGCTTTTTCAACCAGCTCACCGATAATAAGCAACTCCTGGAATTTCGCACGATCATTCGAATCAGTAAGCGCACCAGAACGCATACCATCCCCAAGAGAAAGCGTTACATCATATTTCTTAGCAATCTCCAAGAGATACTCGAAGTTCTTATACAAAGGATTCTCCAAATCATGATGAAGGATCCATGCCATATGAAACGACCCACCACGGGAAACCATGGGAATAAGTCGCTTTTGCTTTCGCAGACGTTCTACGCTTTCTTTGGTAATCCCTACATGGACCACTGCGAAATCAACACCCTGTTTCGCTTGGCATTCAACCATCGAAAACATATCATCCTCGGTCATATCAACAATCGAACCACGCTTTTTAATTGCCTCAATCCCCGCTTGATAAATTGGAACCGTGCCAAAAGGAACCTGCACTGATTTCAACAACATACGCCGAATCTTGTCAAGGTCACCACCGGTGGATAAATCCATCACCGCATGCGCGCCAGCAGCAACGGCTACCGTAGCTTTCTCCAGCTCCTCCTTCAAATTACAGTACTCACGGGACGATCCAATATTCGCATTCACCTTCACCCGTAAACCCTTTCCAATCCCAAGTGACGCTGGAGCATGAATCGGATTATACGGAATCACCATATGACCAGCAGCAACCCCTCTCCGAACCACATCTACCGCAATCTTCTCAGACCGTGCAACATGTTTCATCTGTGGGGATGTCTTTCCCGCTTTCGCCTCAGAGATCTGCGTCATTCCAACTTCCTAATGAATTCTTAATATTAATACTTTCAATCGTATGAAATACATGCAAAGACTCAAACAAGACCGCAATGAAACCATAATACTAAAAACAGCATGATATATACAGTTCCTTGAAATATTTTTGTGGGCGAGACAATGAACTCCATCCTCAAACTCTTCTCAGATCATGGGACGTTCGTCCTCCCAGAGGCACTCACCTATATTTTCTCAAAAGAAAACCCTGATGATTTTGCTGCATTTCTGATTAAAAGCCTCATAGAATATCCTTTATTCCTTGAATTGGACACCATTAAAACCATTGAAGAATCAACCCAGCAACTCACCGAAAAACCGACGCCATCATCGATACCAGTCTTGCTATCACCAACACCCCCTGTCGAAAAAACCATTGAAAAGGAGTTCCAAAAAAAGATACTCTCGCAAATGTACAACAGGACCACCTTTGCCAGAGAAACCAACGACGAGGAAGACGAAGATGATACCGAAGAAGACCAGACACCAGAGGAGGAAAAACCACTTCAACCCCCTGAAATAAAAAAAGTGAAAAGCTGGAAGCCGCTAGCTCGAGACTACAACTCTGAAGTACGCATCATCACCGATGTCACCGGAAAACGAACCAGTGAAGGTACCACCCAAGATTTCGTCAATTTATTCAGAGACCGATATCAAACGATACGAAAAATCCTTACCACACAACGACGGGAAATCGCGCGGTTCATCCCTATCAACCGCATCAAAAAAACCATGCCTGATGTTCAGCTCATCGGCATTGTAAAAAACGTCAAAACGACCCATAACGGACACCGACTAATCGAAATCGAAGATGATACCGGGTCAGCGACACTCATGGCGTTGAAAACAAACACAGAAACAATGCAACAGGCAAATGAAGTAATGCCTGACGAAGTCATCGGTGTGATAGGAAAAATCAGTAAAAACGGTGACCTGATCATCCTTCAAAACATCATCTATCCGGACATAAAAATGCACCATGAACGTAAACGGATAGAGTCCCCTCTCTGTGTCGCATTCCTCTCCGACGTCCATATGGGGAGTAAAATGTTCATGGAACCGGAATGGAACGCATTCCTGCGTTGGATCAACGGTAATCTGGGTACCTCCCGACAACGAGATGTTGCTAGCAAACTCAAATACCTCGTACTGCCTGGGGATCTTGTCGATGGCATCGGAATCTATCCAAACCAGGAAAAAGAACTTTCTATCAGCAATATCTATAAACAATACCAAGCACTCGCACAACAGTTCGAGTATATCCCAGACCACATTACAGTATTACTTCAACCAGGGAACCATGATGCAGTACGACCCGCGGAGCCACAACCCGCATTTGAAAAAGAAATCCGAGACCTCTTCTCAGGGAAAGAATTTATTTTCATTGGAAATCCTAGTTACTTCTCACTCCATGGTGTTGAGATCCTCTCCTACCATGGTCAAAGCCTTCTTGACTATTCGACAAACATCCAATCACTTAGCTACAACGAGCCAACCGAAGTCATGAAGCTCATGCTGAAGAAACGGCATCTTGCTCCAACCTACGGAGGGTACACCCCACTTGCCCCAGAACATGAGGACTACATGCTCATTAAACAGGTACCAGATATCTTCGTTACCGGCCATGTCCATACCTCCTACATCGATTACTACCGAGGCGTCACCCTCATTAACGCCTCCAGCTGGCAGTCACAAACATCCTATCAAAAGATGATGAATTTCGTCCCTGATTCCGCAAAACTTCCCCTCGTCGATTTGAAAACCGGGAATGCCACTGCAATGGATTTCAGTAAAGCTTCTGCTTAAACCAAAGGCAAAGGAATTTTGCTTTTTTTATAAATCAAAATACAAACCTTTAAGTGAGTTACCACCATTTAGAAATTATTTATTTTCAGAGCATGAGAACCATGGATGGGGAGTTGTCCAAAGATATCGCTGCAAGTCCAGCTATGCGCGCATATTTTCAACAGTTGCAGAATGATATCGACACCTGTTATACCATTGCGAATTCAGCACGAAAAAGAGGATTCGACCCTGAACTTACTGTCGAAATCCCTCAAGCACTTGATCTCGCAGCCCGCGTCGAAGAACTCGTTGGACCAAAAGGAATCGCATCAAAAATCAGACAAGCCACACAAAGAATCGGCAACCGAGAACTCGTATCATTAGAAATCGCACGAATGATAGCAGACCGGAAAACCTACCGATTTGACACCGTAGAAAAAGCACTTGACCAAGCAATACGAACAGGACTGGCTATCCTCACCGAAGGAGTTTTGGTCGCCCCTCTTGAAGGAATCGCAGAGGTACGAGTCGGACGAAACAACGATGGCACAAACTATGTTGATTTGTACTTCTCAGGACCAATCAGGAGCGCGGGAGGAACAGGCCAAGCCATGAGCGTGCTGATTGCAGATGTCGTGCGACGTGACCTTGGTATTGATCGCTACGTCGCAACACAAGGAGAAATCGAACGACTCAAAGAAGAAATCCCCTTATATAAAAGAGTACAACATCTCCAATACCTCCCCTCAGTAGACGAAATCGACCTGATCATAAAAAACTGCCCAATCTGCATCAACGGCGAAGGAACAGAAGATGAAGAAGTCGCTGGATACCGAGACCTCCCACGTATCGGAACCAACCGCTTGCGAGGAGGTGCCTGCCTTGTCATTGCAGAAGGTCTTTGCCTTAAAGCACCAAAAATCCACAAACACATTAAAAAACTCAAACTAAAAGGATGGGAGTTCCTCGAACCCTTTGTCAATAAAGGAGTAGAGCCAACAAAAGAAAACGGGGAAATCCCAATCATCCCGCCCTCATCAAAATACATCGGTGAGGTCATCGCAGGCAGACCTGTACTATCTCATCCCTCAAGAAAAGGGGGATTCCGCCTAAGGTACGGACGGGCACGCACCGCGGGGCTTGCATCCACTGCGATCAATCCTGCATCAATGTTTATTCTCGACAGCTTCATCACCGTCGGCACCCAGATGAAGACAGAACGGCCAGGAAAAGGAACCATCGGAACACCCTGCGACCAAATAGAAGGTCCCATTGTCCTCCTTCAAAACGGGGACCTAATTCAAATCAACGATGTAAAGAACATCCGTAACGATGTGAAAAAAATCATTGACCTCGGAGAAATCCTTGTTCCCTTCGGAGAATTTATCGAAAACAATTCCATTCTACCAGATGCATCCTATGCATATGAATGGTGGGTGCAAGAGCTCCAAAATATGGTGGGATGTACCCCTCAGAGCAGCACCCCTTCCGATGTCGCAACTGCAGACCAAAGCCTTCAACAAAAAATCGATGAAGACCTAGGCAGACATATCGACATCCAAAATCCCACATCAACCGATGCATTCCTTCTCTCAGAACGGTACCACGTCCCCTTACACCCGACATGCAACCTCTTCTGGCACGATCTCCTAACCAGCGATGTCATCAAACTCACAAACCACATCAAAGAACACGGAAAAATCCAAGGTGACGAACCAGAAACACTGATACTTCCAAATAATCAAGAAATAAAAAACATCCTCATAGAACTTGGAGCACTCCATACCCAACGAGAAGGAACATTACGAATCAACCACTATACTTACCCTTTACTTCGCTGCTGTGGCCTTGACCTCAAAGAAGGAAGCATCATTACCACAGACCGATGCAGGAATCCTTTAGAAGGGGAAACCACCCTTGCATACATCTCAACACTCGCAGGGGTATCTCTTCGTGCCCGCGGCCCATTCCGCATCGGCACACGGATGGGCCGACCAGAAAAAGCATCCCCCCGAAAAATGCGACCACCACCACACGTCCTTTTCCCACTTGGAGATTACGGAGGAAATCAACGCCTCGTGAAAAACGCAGCGGAAAACGTCACCATCGAAGTAGAGGCAGGAAAACGACGTTGCCCGAACTGTAAAGCTATTACGTTCCATCTGGCCTGCACCTGTGGTACCCACACCGAAGTAATCGAAGGAAAAACGGAGAAACAACAAATCAATCTATCAGAGGAACTGGAACACGCACGAAAGAACGTCAAAGAACATACGCTACCAGAGACCATCAAAGGAGTCATCGGAACAATATCAAAACATAAGACCCCGGAGCCACTTGAGAAAGGAATATTACGAGCAAAACATAACGTCTACGTGTTCAAAGATGGGACCATCCGGTTTGATATGACCGATGCACCCTTGACCCATTTCAAACCAAAAGAAATCGGAGTTCCCCTGAAAAAAATCAAGGAACTTGGTTACACAAAAGATTATCTAGGCAAAGAGTTGGAACATGAGGATCAGATCTGCGAGTTGAAAGTCCAGGATGTCATCGTTTCGACAGCATGTGCTGAATATTTTGTGCAAGTTTCAAAATTTATTGATGATTTATTGACGAAGTTTTATGATATCAATCGATTCTACAAAATAAAGAAAAACCAGGATCTAGTCGGTCATTTGGTTGTCGGGCTTGCACCACACACGTCCGCTGGAGCCCTTGGACGCATTATTGGGTTTACCTCTGCACAAGTATGCTTTATGCACCCCTTTTTTCATGCTACAAAACGAAGAAATTGTCTCGCACCTGACACCTCCATTTATCTTGCAGATTCTTCAAGATCAACAATGATGCAACTTCAAGAGCTCTACAATCATACAACATCCCAGGAAACTGTTGTTGACTCATATGGAACAACAGAAAAACTATTACAGAATGTCCATACGTATTCATGTAATCCCCTTTCAGGAAAAACAGAGATTCGTAGAGTGCTATCCGTTCTAAAAACACCAGCACCACGACACCTTGTTAAAGTAACCCTGGATTCTGGAAGAACATTTATCTCATCGCCGGCCCATCGAATAGTCGTCTCGCAAAACGGTGTATTCAAAACAAAGAAAATTATTGAAACGAACTCTGATGACTATCTGCTTATATCCAAGATGCTACAACCTAAGGAACAGAACATCGACAAAATCGATTTATTGAAGGAATTCCTCCCTAAAAATAACGATGATTTGGTCATAAGGGGTATTAAGAAACTCACCAGACTATGTGTCCAAGATCTTGGCGGGTTGTCTGCTACAGTAAAACAATTACGCCTGAATAAAAAAACCTTTTCAAATTATCTATATAGAGACAGCATACCCCTGTCCGTTTTAATCACATTGCTGAAGTTATGTCATCTCAATATACAAGCGATTCCGAACAGATGTTGGTTGGGGGTAAAACGTGATCATACGAGAATACCACGAATAATTCCAGTAAACACCTCTTTAATGCGTCTTTGTGGATATTACCTTGCAGAAGGACACGCACGACAAACCAAGAAGCTTTGCTATCAGATATCGTTTGCTGCGACAGAAGAAGAAATTCGATCCGATATCATCAAGTGCATTCGTGATGTTTTTCAACTCCATACCTGCAGAGACGACCATGGGATAACAATCTCCAATCGATTACTCTATGATTTTTTTATCAATATTCTTAATATCGGGAGCAACGCAAAAAATAAAACAATCCCGTCTCAATTTACAAGACTACCCAAAACAAAGGTAAAAGAACTCTTACGTGGGTATTTCGCTGGCGATGGATCTGTGAAAAATCGGCTTCATGTCACCTGCAGCTCAGTTAACAGGCACCTGCTTCAAGATATCGGTTTTCAACTCCTTCGCTTTGGCATATTCTATCGGATAAAAGAAGAAAAAAATAAACCCGCAGGTGGATTAGCAAAAACATTCTATGAAAAAAAGAACCTATCACCAACGTTCGACATTTATTATCTCTCCATTCGTTCGTCGTACGCTCGTAGATTCGCCGAATGTATCGGGTTTTCTTTAAGAAGAAAACAACAAGCATTGGAGAGCTCTTTTTGTAAAGAAAAAAAACCAAGAGTTGAATTGCATGGTGATTTTATTCTTGATGGAATTAAACATATCACCCCTGTTATTTCCGATGTAGATTTTCTGTACGATGTGGAAGTCGAAGAGTTTCATAACTTCCTCATTAATGATGCAATTTTATCAAATAATTGTGATGGTGACGAAGATGGATTAATGCTGCTCATGGATGCATTACTGAATTTCTCCCATGCGTACATCCCAGATAAACGGGGAGGTAAAATGGATTTACCCTTAATTTTGACGACACGACTTGATCCATCCGAGGTCGATAAGGAAGCTCATAACCTCGATACCCTAAGCAGGTATCCGTTGGAATTTTATGAAGCGACCTTACGACATGAGCATTCAAAGAACCTTGAATCAAAGATGGGGCTGGTCGCTTCGCGACTCGGAACTGAACTTCAATATGAACAGTTTGGGTTCACCCATGACACCAGTGATATCTCAGAAGGGCCAAAAGAATCGCTGTATAAGACGTTAAAGACTATGATGGAGAAAATGAACGTACAACTCAGCCTTGCTGCGAAGATCCGTGCAGTCGATGAAGCGGATGTAGCATACAAGGTCATCGAACGACATTTTTTACCAGATATTCTGGGAAACCTTCGAGCGTTCAGTAAGCAATCGGTCCGTTGTCCCTTGTGTAACACGACCTTTCGACGGATTCCGCTCCAAGGGATTTGTACGAAATGCAACGGTAAATTAACCCTTACTGTCCATGAGATGTCTGTGAAGAAATATCTAAACATCTCTAAAGAAATCGCAGAGAAATACAACCTTCCGATATATGCACGCCAACGAATTGCTCTTGTTGAAAAATCTATTGATTCGATGTTTGTTAGTGATAAGGTGAAAAACACAAAATTAACTGATTTTTTCTAAACCTTGTCAGAAACATAATGTTCATATATCCATTCACTCATGCTCTTTGTAGGTTGGTGTCTATGAGCGAAAACCCGGTTCTTTCCGTCGATAAAAAAACATGGAATAAATGGTCTTTCTACCTAAATGTGATTATTTTTATCATTATCGCAGTGTTCATTTATCTCCTAATTCTTGATGCGTTCAATGCTGGTAGGGTGTACGTACAAAATGACCCGACACTTCTGACAAATGCATGGATTGCAGTGGTTCGGGATGTTGCGTTTTTAGCAGTTGGTCTTGTCATCCTTTTCGTGCAAATGTTTAACTACTACCGACAGCTTAGCCGTCGTTCCTGGTAGCAATGGCGAGAGGTGTAGAATAGACCGGGGAGCTAGGCGTTCCCTGTTACCAGAAATCGCCGATACGCTGGGGTCGATCTTGAGAGGCGGTGTAACGAGTATCTCGTGATCCGTTTGTTGCCTATGACACCTTGTCCTTTGGGATCAGAGGTGATAACCGCATATGACCGGAGGGTCATGTGTCTATCTTCGCTGTGGGAACCGGGTGAGGCACGGAAGTGAGCAGCCTTACCACAGACTGCCGATGCTCAGAGGGTTAACGGGGTTGAGAATGCAGACGGGCAGTCACCTGTATACCACGCGCACCCACTTGAAAGGCGTCTACACCCGCTAAAATTTAAATATCAATGATGTTTAACGAGTACGGGAGGTTTTCCTATGGTTCGTTTAATTAAAGACGAGAGTCTCACGGCATCCTGGCAAGATTTCTTTGAAGACCAATGTAAAGCAGAGATTGAGACGCTTGCTACAGAGTACCCTGAGAAACGCAGTTTACTTCTTGATTATTGGGATGTTGATAAGGCAGATCCAAAGCTTGCAGAGTTGTTGCTTCGTCAACCATTTAAAAGTCTTTTTAATGCACAGGAAGCACTGAAACTCATTGATGTTTCTGTTGAACAAAAGCTGCAGCTGCATTTTCGTATCAAGAACATTCCTGATTCACAGAAAATTTTGATTCGGAAGATACGGGCGAACCGTCTGGGGACTTTTATTGCGATTGAAGGTCTTGTTAAGAAAATCACTGAAGTCCGACCGAAACTAGAGGTTGCTGCATTCCAGTGTCAGAAATGCGGTGCGGTACTCAGGATTGAGCAGGATGAAGATATCCTGAAGGAGCCTTCTGAATGCTATGAAGACCAAGGTGGTTGCGGACGGGTGTCATCCTTTAAACTATCAACGTTGCTTTCTTCATTTATTGATTCGCAGAAAATAGAGATCCAGGAGAACCCAGAAGGATTACGCGGTGGTGCACAACCAGAACGTATCAGTGTTTACCTTGAGGACGACTTAGTCGGAGGGGTTGCACCAGGGGATCGCGTGATTGTCAATGGGATTCTTCATTCCGTGGCACGACATCGGGGAACGTTCCGTCTGACTTCATTTGACAAAACGATGGATGCCGTAAGTATAGAAAGCCAAGAGTTTGCATTTGAAGAAGTAGAGGTCTCTAAAGAAGATGAAAAAAAGATACTTAAAGTGAGTAAAGACCCGATGATTTATGATAAAATGCGGCAGAGTATTGCACCTACGATCTACGGGCTTGACATCGAAAAAGACGCACTCGTCCTTCAACTGTTCGGGGGTATTGCAAAGGAAATGCCTGATGGGACACGAACTCGTGGGGACATCCACGTTTTACTCGTGGGAGACCCAGGTACCGCAAAATCACAGATGCTCTCCTATATGGCCAAGCTTGCTCCTCGAAGCGTCTATGCTTCTGGTAAAGCATCCTCTGCCGCTGGTCTTACTGCCGCTGCGGTCCGTGATGAGTTTGGTGAGGGGCAATGGACCCTTGAGGCAGGTGCATTGGTACTTGCCGATAAAGGTCTTGCCTGCATTGATGAAATCGATAAAATGGAAGAAACAGACCGCAGCAGTATACATCAAGCCATGGAACAGCAGGAGATCTCCGTGGCGAAAGCAGGGATCAACGCGACCTTGAAGTCGCGATGTGCGATTCTGGCTGCAGCAAACCCGAAACTCGGTCGTTTTGATGAGTTCATGCCGATGCATGAGCAAATCAATATGCCGCCAGCTTTGTTGTCGCGTTTTGACCTTATCTTCTCGATTCTTGATAAACCAAACCCGAAGACGGATACGGATCTTGCGACCCATATTCTCCAATCCCATAAAGGAGGAGAAATCCATGAGCATCTCAATAGAATCCCTGATGAGCTGTACTCGAAAGAACAGGAAACAAAATTCATGAAACATGTTCAACCGGTGTTTGAACCAGATTTTCTCCGCAAATACGTCGCGTACGCAAAACGTAATGTCTTCCCGGTGTTAACAGATGATGCTGTGGAGATTCTAAAGAATTATTATGTTGATTTTCGAAGTTCGTCAAAGGATTCAGTACCGTTTACCCCAAGGCAACTAGAGGCATTCGTACGACTCGCGGAATCAAGCGCTCGGATCCGTCTCAGCCAGGAAGCAACAACTAATGACGCAAAACGAGCGATTTTCATTATCGATCAGTATCTCCGAAGGGTCGGAACCGATCGGGAAACGGGGCGTTTTGATATCGACATCATCGCGACAGGTATTAGCCATAGTCAGCATGAGCGGATGCGATTACTGCTGGATATCATACAACGACTATGCGCGGAATCCGAGGATAAAAGTGTTAACAGAGCAGACATTATCAGTGAAGCAGAGATCCAAGGAATCGAATCACGTAAGGTGGAGGAGGCATTGGATCGGTTAAGCAGAGACGGGCAGATCTACAAAACACCGCAAGGGAAATATGGCATAACCTAGGGGAAAAAAATTTATTTCTTTTCTTTTCTATCGTTACAGTTTCGGGGAGAGTAGATTCACGACCGCCTTCTTTGCGTCCATCTTGTAAGTATCCCCGATTTCTGCGATGATAGCAGCAAGAAAATTATCTTTTATTTCGTTCCAGTTCACCGTTGTCACACCGAAATATAGTTTCTTAGCAACATTGGAGGCACGGTGGATATGTGGAGCCCATTTCCCGGGTCGTATGTCGCAGTTGTCCATATGTAGAATATAGATCTTTCGCGTCCCTTTCTTACCAATGAGATAGATTTCGAACCGTCTGTTAAAATACTTGTACTTTGGGTCTTTCTCATAATACCGGTATTCTAATTCGAAATATTGGTTGATTGGAATGATACATCTCTGCATAGTCTCCACTGTATCAACGAATGGTTTTTAAGAATTTGGAAATATTCTTTTCGCAGGGTTACCCCATGTAGTACTCAGGTGGGTAGGGGTCTGGTTTAAGGCCTTTACGTTCTCGGATTTTCTTCACCACTGGATCTCGAAGGTTCCTTGGTAACGGCTCGAATCCCATGTTCTCTGTATTCCACAGCACACGACCACCAGTAGCAGACCGGATTGCAGATGCAAATCCGAACATCTCAGCAACAGGTGCCTTTGCTTCGATTTCCACGGAGTCCCCAACGGTTTTCATGTCTTTTACTTCGGAGCGTCGGGAATTCAGCTCCCGTGACGCATCACCCATGATTTCCTGAGGGGTGCTGATAAATACTTTCTGCATGGGCTCAAGCAAGGTAGGCTCGGAAATCGTAATAGCACCATAGATAGCGTTTCTGGCTGCGGGAATAACCTGCGCAGGTCCTCGGTGGATCGCGTCCTCATGGAGTTTAGCATCAACAAGTTTCACTAGGATAGCTTGACAGGGTTCTGAGACGGTTGGCCCGCTTTTCATCACTTCATCAAAGGCCTCCATAATCAAATCCCTAGTCTCGAAGAGATGCTGAATACCTTTTGTAGTATCGGTGATAATGTTCAGACCATGCACGCCGAAAACGCCTTTGGCGACATCTTTATCCATCCCAAGGTCCTGAAGGATTTTTGCGGTTTCTTTCTTGTATTTTTTCACGTTCTCTGGTAGTTCGTTGTTATAGATTGCTTTAACAATGTTTTCTGGAAGTGGTTCTACCTCGATGTAGAACCGGTTATGTTTGTTTGGTGATTTCCCTTCAAATTTATAGGGACTTGGTTTGCTGACCGTCTCACGATAGACCACAATGGGTTCTGAGCAGACTATTTCCATTTTATGGTCATTTCGAATACGATACTCGGTAATCTCAAGATGGAGTTCTCCCATACCGGACATCAGATTCTCCCCCGTCTCCGGATTGATCTGTACTTGGATGCTTGGGTCTGCTTTTGAGATTAATCGTAGCACCTCAACGAGTTTAGGGAGATCTTTGGTGTTTTTCGCTTCGACTGCGACCGTGACGACTGGTTCTGAGACATGAACAATACGTTCAAATGGTTCAGCCTCAGGATTATCGGTTACCGTGCTTCCCGCGATGGCATCACGGATACCGGTTGCGGCAACAATATTTCCTGCGCTCACATAGTCAATAGGAATACGGTCAGGCCCAACCATAACGTTGGTTTGTTGAACACGATTCTTGTTCGGCATGCCAATAACATATAATTCCTGTCCACGCTGTATCTTTCCGCTAAACATCCTGCCAATCGCAACCTCACCTGCATGAGGATCAAGGATAATCTTCGTAATCATCATTGCAAGTGGGCCGTTCTCATTACATTCAACCATGCTTTTACCAAGTGAAGTCGAAAGGTCTCCTCTCCAGATGTGTGGAATCCTGTATTTCTGTGCGACATTTGGTGGAGGGAGGTGAGCAATAACCATGTTTAAAACAACTTCATGAATAGGTGATTTTTTTGCTAAGCTTTTTTGATCATTGTTCTTACAGTAGTTGTACACATCTTTGAATCCTAAGTTTGTTTTTTTCATACGAGGAACAGAGACAGCCCAGTTATGGAATGCTGAACCAAATGCGACACTGCCATCATCGACTTTCACGTTCCATTTTCCTTTGAAGTCTTCATCGATTACTCGATCAATTAGTTCATTGAATTTATTGATGATTTTAATGAATCGATTTTGCATCTCTTCTGGTGTGACCCGGAGTTCATTAATGAGTCGGTCTACTTTGTTGATGAATAATATGGGTTTGACTTTTTCACGGATTGCTTGACGAATCACGGTCTCTGTTTGCGGCATCGCGCCTTCTACAGCGCAGACGACAATGATACAACCATCGACAGCTCGCATTGCACGGGTGACGTCACCACCGAAATCAACATGCCCGGGTGTATCAATTAAGTTTATCAGGTATGCTTGTCCTTCAACGGTGTGAACCATGGACGCTGACGCTGCGTTAATGGTAATCCCACGTGCTTGCTCCTGTTCATCATAGTCAAGTACTAGTTGTTTTCCGGCAAGGTCCTCACTCATCATACCACAACCTGCAAGGAGATTATCAGAAAAGGTGGTTTTCCCATGATCAATATGAGCAGCAATCCCAATGTTTCGAATATGATCTAATTTATTCATCAGCGCTGTTGCTTTCTCAATGTTTTCTTCTTTTCGCCCCATACACTAAACACCTTCAAAAATCCATAGATTTTTTTTTCTATTATCGAGCTGCTTTAGCGACACGTTCGAGATCATTTTTCTTTGCAACCGCAAAAGATGAAGGATCATTCTTGCTCGCCTTTAAGAGTTCATCAGCAAGACATGCTTCCATTCTCTTCTTATTCTTATGACTCGCAGTCATCGCACCGGTGCAGATGTTTCGAAGAGCGATGTCCAGCCGGCGTTGTGGCGAAATATCCACAGCCTTTGGAACCATAATGCCGCCGAACCGTAATCTAGTAGTTTCTTCTTTTGGCGCAGCGTTTTGCAATGCATCAACGAGGATTTGCACGGGATTTGTCTTTGTCCGTTTGTCGATGATATCAAAGGCCATACGAACAACCTTGTATGACTTGGTTTTCTGACCAGTATACATCTCGGTTTTCATCAGAATATTAATCAGGCGCTCTATAATTGATATATTTGCTTTCCCAAACATCTTATTCGCATGTGGCGCACCAAGGAAAAAATCCTTATTTTCCAGGTTGATGTAACGTTGCAGTCCTTGGTCTTCGATTTTTACTGAACTGATGTCATATTTTGATAACATCGGGAAAAATGCAGAACTGGGTTCTAATTCTTTCTTTTCGCTCATACTTATCGTCTCATCGGCTTCTCAACTTTTCCTTTTACCAATTGGTTTAAGGACACATCATTTACTTTAATTACCTTAAAACGGACACCAGGGATATCACCGTAACTACGTCCCATTCTACCGCCAATTCCTTCGACGACAACCTCATCGTGTTCATCAATAAATCCTATAGCATGGTTTCCGGGAGCAAATGCAGTGATCTGTCGACCGTTTTTAATAAGCTGAATTTTCACGCATTTTCTGATTGCTGAGTTCGGCTGTTTTGCCTCAATACCAACTTTTTCAATGACGATGCCTCTCGCTTGTGGAACTCCTCCGAGTGGATCTGATTTTTCTTTTAAATGCAGGACTCGTTTTTTGAAGTATCGATCGCTCCACATTTGTTTTTTCCGTGCTTTTTTTAGTTGGCGTGCAGCGTTTATTCCTTTACCCATAGTTCACCTATTTTATCTGGTAGAAGTGAGGCAGTATACAGCTTTTAATATTTAAATTCTCTCTTAAGCAACAGATGATTTGTAAGGAAAGAACCCCACGGTTGTCAATCTTTATTTTTTATAAAAAAACTTAAATAATATAGCATCATATAATTGAGCTCAGAATCAACATTAATATAGGAGAACCCGATTCGATATTTTCAAGGGGATAGCATATGAAGAATACACAAACAAAAAAATTTATCATAAGCGGAATACTTGTCTTTTTTTTACTTATCGGTGCGATACCTGCATTTGCTCATACCGATACTGATGCGATAACTACCATTGAATATAGTATTGATTTTTCAGAGCCGATTCTTACAAAAGACAACGACGGAAGCAAAATCACAGTCAGCGAGGCAAACGCAGTCACCACAGAAGAAGGATGCCCACGTCTACCGGTGTTTTCAAAGACCTTTGAATTCCCTCTGGGAACCACCATCGTCTCTATTGACATCCACCCGTCCACTATCCAGACCATGCGTGTGGAAAAACAAATACTACCCACCCCTACAAAACAAAAGATTGGCGATCTGATAGTACCAGTGGATGGCGTCGTTAATGAACAAGTCTATGCGAGTGCAGATCCGTATCCAAAATCATGGTACACAATCACCACAGGCGCAGGGTTAAACAACAACAATGATCATACTCCCTTCATCACCATTCGTATCACACCTGCGAGATATACCCCAAACACACAAATTCTCCAGTACAGCACGCGATTCAGCATCCAGATTAACTATGAAGCAACACCACTCACCCTGGCATCATCTGATGAATATTTCTTAGTGATTATTACCCCTGCTGAGTTTTCCGAACTCCTTCAGCCTCTTGTTGAACATAAGAACGTTTGTGGTATACCAACCCTTCTCGTCACCCTTGATGAAATTTACAATTCATATGTTGGACGGGATAATCCTGAAAGAATCAAATACTTCATTAGAGATGCAGTCGAAGACTGGAACACGCACTATGTTCTTTTAATAGGAGATATGAAGAAACTCCCTATTAGAGTGACGTATGCTTCTTGGTGGGAAAGAGATTTACTCTCCGACCTGTATTATGCAGATATCTACGATGCGAATGAAGAGTTTTGTACCTGGGATGCAAACGGGAATAATCGGTTTGGTGAAATTGATCACGATGGGAATGATTTAGATGGCGTTGATCTATATGCAGATGTGCATGTTGGTAGACTTGCCTGCGTGGATGCAACTGAAGTAATAACGGTCGTCGACAAAATCATTACCTATGAGGAGGAAACCTATAATCAGATATGGTTCAAACGCCTCATCCTTGCAGGCGGAGACACCTTCCCGGTGAGCATGGGTGCGCCACCCTTTGTCTATGAAGGAGAAATCACCAATGTCAAGGTGGGGCAAACCATGCCTGATTTTGATCTGACCTACCTGTGGACATCTAAATATACCCTCCACACGTATACGTTCAACTGGGCAATCAATAGAGGCGCGGGGTTTGTCAGCTACTCTGGTCATGGGTTCGAACACGGATGGGGGACCTCCCGACCAAACGCAATAACAAAAATAAAAATCTTCTATTACACGCCGTTTATAAACGGGTTGAAGAATAGCAATAAACTTCCTATCATCTTCTTTGATGCTTGTCTAACCGCAAAGCTAGATTTCAATGTTACCGATCTGCAGCATTATTACCCAAGGATGTCGAATGTATTGGTCAGACTCTTTAGTTTGTCATCAAATCCCTCTGATTTTTACCAATGTTTCGGCTGGAGTTTTCTTGCAAAAGAAAATGGTGGGGCGATTGCGACAATCGGATCGACGCGGACCGCGTACACCTGGGTTGATTCTAACGGCGTCTATGGGGGTGCCGGCTACTTAAATGTCCATTTCTTCGATGCCTATGAGGAAGGAATCACCGTTGGTCAGATGTTAACTGGATCGCAAAATGCGTATATTCAAAACGTTGGTCTGGATTATTTCACGATTGAAGAGTTTATCCTGCTTGGAGATCCAAGTCTCATGGTCGGCGGCTACCCTTAGATCATCAAGATAAAAAACCAGCTTTTACTCTTCGAAAATAACGCTCTGAAGCCATCCAGTGAGTTAATAAAACAACAGGAGAAAAAACAGAAGGGAAAAGTATTTATTTTCCAAGTTCATTTGTTCTTGGGGGACAGTGTAAAAAATCGGGGAGGCTGCTTTAGGTATCTGCTTTCCACTAAAGGCATATTCCTCCCATCCAATGCATCCCGTCCCCCACCTTTCATTCTTGTTATAATTAAGGAACAATGAATGGTTCTACCAGTGAACCAGCAGAGAATACTCTACCAAAAAAAGAGTAAAAAACAAAAAGAAGAGGGTTGTTAGATGACAACCTCTGGTATTCTTAGTCGAATAACGCGCTGAGTCCAGCTGCTGCTTCGTCTTGAGAAACTTCTTCTTTCTTTTCTTCTTTCTTTTTCTCTTTCTTTTCAGCAGGTGCTGCGGCTGCGGCAGGCGCTGCGACTGGTACGGCGGTAGCTAATTTTATCGCCTCTTCAATATTAACACCTTCGAGCGAAGCAACTAACGCTTTGACTCGTGCGGCATCAGTTTTTACACCAGCGGCAGTGAGAACTTTTTTAACATTCTCTTCGGTAATGGGTTGGCCTGCGGAATGCAGAAGCATTGCACTATATACATACTCCATGGCTTGTTCCTCCTATTATGTTGGGGTTTTTTCACCCTCTTTACTAACAGGTTTAACCTGTGATGAAACAGACAGCATCGATGCTTGTGCCTTAGCAAGAAGCGACTTCATGGTATCCTTGGTGTAAATGTTCTTTTCCAGCGCAAGGGTATACGCGCTCCGATACGCCTTTGTCAACAGAGGTCGAATCGTCTGGGTATTTGCCCATCCTGTCTCCATTGCTAGTCCTAGTGCAGTAAATGACGCTGTTCGTAACTGGCCTATAAACCGGTCCATGTCAATGTCAAGGACATCCGGTCGGTAAATGCTGCCATTTTCAAAGACAGCATGTAAGTTCAATCCAAGTT
>DATLAF010000053.1:0-11778 GCA_035527635.1 Thermoplasmatota archaeon
GCAAGGAATAAATAATCCTGCGATAAAAAGAAGAACAATCCCTAAAGCAAGGGTTTTTCTTTTATGGTTCTTACTCATCAATATCCTCCCCGTTCTATTGTTATATAACAATAATCCCCTTTAAAAACATATCTTATGAACGGGTAACAAGTGTTCAATATCATCTAGAGATAGTGATAAAAATCATAATTTTCTCCTCTAAAAAAGTTAAAAGAAAAGGGGAAGAGGTTTCTACCTAACGTTCAAAACATATATGTTACTGTCTGCATCAGGTATGCAGGCTTAAAATCAAATGCCCTAAAAAACCAAAGATGTTCTTTCTGTTTTTAGTTCAATATCTCCCAAATATCTTTTATAGTATGCAGATATCCCAGAACGAAAAAATGCAAAGAAAATTAATACACAGATACAAAACATCAAATCAATTATTAAAGTTGATATTAATTAGTGCAGGAACGTTTTTTTTAGGACTTGCGATAGTTGGAATTTTTATCCCTATCTTACCTACAACTCCGTTTCTTTTACTTGCTGCAGCCTGTTATGCTCGAAGCTCAAAAAGATTTTATGATTGGCTCATAAATAATAAATGGTTTGGTTCTTATATAAAAAGCTATCACGATGGTAAAGGTATTCCATTAAAAGTTAAGGTACTCACAATTTCTTTACTCTGGTGTAGTATACTATTTTCAATCCTTTTTATTGTATACATCTTTTGGATTCAGATGATATTGATTATCATAGCTTTTGGAGTTACAATTCACATTCTCACAATTAAAACCTATAAATAAATGAAGAAATAAAAGTAAATAATTTTTTAGAATTACATGGGGAAGAGATTTGAACTCATTGGTACAAAGCACCCTTATGGTTTTTCAGAGCAGGAGAAAAAATTTGGTGAAGCCACCGAAGGGATTACGGTGTATAGGGTAAAAGCCCCCGTGGAAAAAACAGCAAAAAATGGATATTTTTCAGACTTAGTTCTTAGTATATAAAGTTAACTCTAGTTTTGGATTGGGACATTAAACTATAAGTAACTAAGTATATGTTTTAAGTATCACAATCAATTTTATAAATTAACGGTAGTTAATAATTATAGGTGTGGGGAAAAAATGAAATGCATCAAATGTAAGTTTAAAGACGAAAACACGGGTGTCTGTACTTATCCTTTCGAAGTAATTACTGTAGGTGATAACGAACTTGATAAGAAAGGAAATGTAATAGGATGTGCACACGGGAGTAAGAAATAACGAATAATAAGATGTTAATAGTTGGATTAATTGTTATAGTTAGTAGTTTGAAGGGGGCAAAATACTCCTACTTGTTTTGGTTATTTCAATGTTTTTATATTCCGGTCTTCTTTACGTCATATTTCGTCGGGCGAGATATTTAATGAAAGTCAATGACCAAACAACCAAGTTTAAAAGCGTTCTTTGCGACCTTTCAAGGATAGGGGAGTGGTGGCTATTATCGCTTGGTCTCATCTTTTTCGCATTCATTCCTCATATATACAGAATCGCCAATAGAATAACTATAGAGAACTTGACAGATTTGTTTACCTCATCTCCATTATATCTCGCTCTAATTGTAGTTTTTGCTGCGCAGATATTCCTTTTTGCCAGTAACGATTACTTCGACAGGCGCATAGATGCCTTAGATGAGAAGAAAAGCCTCAGAAACCCTATCTGTAATGGAAGAGTTAACACAAAGGAAGTCTGGGCGTTGCTTATTGCAACTGCAATAATATCATTAGTGGTCTCCTTATTCTTCAGCCTCTTCGCCTTTCTGTTTACAGCATTCGCTCTGTTTGTATTCTATTTCTATACAGCAGAGCCGCTCAGGTTCAAGAACAAGGTAGGCGCAGATGTCCTCAGCCATGGAATATTCATAAACACATTCCCATATTTCTTCTGCTTGATAGCCTTGTGGAATTTTTCAAGCGGAACTGTATTCTTGCTGGCTGTATTGATAATGCGGAGTGTTATAGCTCAACTGCTTCAAGAGATCCGCGATTATGAAGTAGATAAAAAAGTGGAGAGAAATACTGTGATCACACTTGGACAAAGGAAAACTGTCTGGATCGTTTTCGTCATATACTTAGCAATATTTTTTAGCACATTGATTCTTTTGGTGACATATCAGTTATTCAATATAGGCATTTCTTTGTTTTATTTAGTAATACTCTTTATATGCATAACATACGGTCCTACATTCTTCAAACTTCTGGCTGCAGCAGATAATAGAGAACTCATAGATGGACTGTGGATGGGGCAAGGGAGAACCAACCGCTGGATGGGTATTCGTTATGCAGGATCCTTCAGTCTGTACTTTTGTATTATTTTTTTACTATTAATATAACCAGAATAAAACTTTACCTCAGATGGTTAATGTTGTATGTAAACCGTATCACATTTGATCTATTGTAAGGTATTATTGTAGAAGCCTCAAAATATCTTTGGTATTTTCAATTTTTACTAGTAAATTCGTGTTCCCTTCCCGACGGGAACCATAAGTCAATCATTGTCATGCCGGTAAACTGGTGTTCAAATCTCCTTTCTGATGTCGGTGTATTTTAATTCTTTGTGCGTCGATAGTTTGGAATGTAAGTATCTACATCAAATTTGAACTTTAACCACCTGGAAACAACTTCCTTGGTAAATTCTATATTTTTATCAATCCAACAGGTTTCTTCCGATTTTATTTCTGATTCGTTCAATTTCTGTAAGTGGAGTTTTTGTTTTTCAGAGATATTTTGTGGGATATATTTTGTTCTTTCGTCTACATCTTCGTATCTTAAAATTGATGAAAAGATACACTGACGGTTCTGAGGTATTATCTCATATTCTTCGGATGTCAATTTTTTTAATAAGGTCATAGGTGTCCTTTTTTCCACTGTTTCTAATCCTTTGTTGTATTCGATTATTTCTCCAGCATGTTCCTTAAAATTTGAGAAACACTCAAAAATAGAATACGAGGGAGTAAATGACAAAGAAATTTTATTATTAATTAAAGTATTAAACCAAGGATACAGAAGTGGCGAGTCATGAGGGTTTTCTTGCCGCATGAATACCTCTCCATCTGCTTTTTTAAATATTGTTTTCCACTTTTTTGGTAAACCTTCTATCGATATTTGTTTGCGATGTTTTGGATTAGTAATAGGACCGTAATAAAAATGACGATAGATGTCAATTGTGTCTGAAATGAGTCTTGGATGTCGTATTAGCCACCAGCATAGAGTAGAAAATTCTTTTAATGTGCTATATCGAACTTTAGCTATTCGTGTTGGTCGTTGAAAAGCAATGTATTCTTTTATAATCCTTGTTTGATTACTTCTCTTATAGTATATATGATGATTGAAAAATCTGGGGAATACAATCCTGTTATTTGTGATTTTTAAACCATCGCTACTTAGATTAAAAACTAAATCAGAATTTAAAAAATAATAATGAGTTTTATCCCAGTTTTTTTTCACAGGGACTTCAATTATTAACCCACTCTTTACCGCTCTTTTCAATGTTCTATCTTTATCATAAAGGTCAGTAAAATCAAAAATTGGATTAAAAAGGGAATTTTTTTCATTTGCCATATTTGAAATCCGGTTCCTTTTGGAGAAAACAGATATTAAACAATCAAAGAAATTCCTCAATTCCTCCGCAGTTAAAGGTTGAATCAATAGCAAACATGCAAGTAATCGTTGACCAGGTACTGAAACGAGAATTTTTTTTATTTCTTCCTCTTGAAAATTCATTGGCGCTCAACAACTATGGCATCTTCATTTCACTATTTATATAGCCAAATCCCCTAAAAGCTAGTTTTTTCATATCTAAATCGAGAACAAGGTGATTGTTCAGACGCTCGACACAAAAAAGACGGTCACCTTGCCACTTATTATAAGGAATGAACGAGAATGAATAACCGGAATAACAACTCACGAACTAACGATTTCTCTTCATCAAAACATTTATTAAGAGATAAAGATAATTCTCTCTTACCTTTTAAAAAAAAGGTAGAAGGTATAAAACAAAATTGTCAGAAGAACGAAACGAACGAAAGCCGGAGCATTGTAGACTATTTATCACCCAACACCAAAGGTTGGGAGGACATGGTGAAGCCGGATTATGAGTTAAAGAAAAATTTTGAGCAAAATCCGATAATAATAGACCCAACAACGTTCTCATCAATACCAGAACTCTTTATTGCAGTAAAACAACATGCGAAACGGTGGCAAAGACTTTCAGATTCGAATGACTCTACGATAGAGCACCGATTACGATGTGCAAGAAGAATGATGGCTCATCCAGTGTTCCCTATTGACTTCGCTAACCTCACTTATCAGCAATTTATCGCCTATATGACCTATAGAGAGGACATCGAAAAAGCAGGGCATTGGGCATTGAAAAACGACATACAAGCCATCCAAATGTTCCTGACCGCATATGGGAAAAGACCGATAGATACGAAAAATACACCCGTCATTCTGGGCAATGATTATTGGTTCTATAAATTACCACACATAGTAAAACACAACGACCGTATAATTCCCTCACCTAACGAAGTGCATCAGATAATCACTTACGAATATTCAAGAGACCCTTACACAAACACTCTTTTCCAAACGCTATTTGCCCATAATTTCTGGATTGGCTGGCGAGTTCCAAGTGAAATCTGCGTGTTTACCTTGGATGATGTTGATTTCGACCATGGAAGTATCAGGATTACTGAGCCAAAGAAACACTATAGCACAAGAAGAATAGAACCAGATGAAGCAATTCTAACAGGAAAAACACGTAAGAGTTTCAAGAACTACGTGGATAAGTGGAGACCAAAAGTTGAATGCAGTAAATCAGGGAATGCCTTCTATCTAACCCCGACAGGACGACCTTTCACTCCGAGGCATCTAGGACACGAACTCAGTGAAAGGGGAAAACAAGTATTTCCAGCATTTCAACCTTATGTCTCAAGACATTGGAACGCCACTGCAATGTTGATAAGGGCAAAATTGGAATCTGGTTTCTATGACAAGCATGATGTTCAGAAGTGGTTGGGTCACGAGAAAGAAGAGACAACAGATATCTATGTAGACCAAGCAAAAAGTCTTTTCAAAAAATATCCCTTTGACTGGATTAAACGCACCCTCAAATTCGATGAAATCGCCGAAGGGGATAGTGCGTTAAAATCGAAACAAAGGCGAAAAACCTCTGTTTCGACTGGAAAATCAGGAGAGGGCAGGTATGGACTCGTCGGGATTTGAACCCGAGGCCTCCCCCATGCCAAGGGGGCGATCTTCCGCTGATCTACGAGCCCAGAAGACATCCTAGAACCACGATGAGCAAATAAAATTTTTGGATAAAAAACTATTAGTAAACAAACAATCCTTCCTAGTATTACCATGAAACAACGACAACTCGAAATACTGCTTCAAAAAGTCCCTAAACCATCCACGCCGATTCCTCAGCTTGAACAATACATGACACCGGCGCCCATCGCTGCGGATATTATTTTTATGGCGTATCAATGGGGGGATATCGAACAGAAGAGAGTAGTAGACCTTGGGTGCGGTACAGGGATCTTTTCGGTAGGATTATGCTATATGGGTGCAAAAACGACTCATGGTTTTGATATCGATACCGAGAGCATCACCATAGCAAAGAGATATGCTAAAACCAATGGTCTTCAGATTGAATATGCCATTCAAGATGTGACTGCCGTCGAAACTCTCTGCGATACCATTCTCATGAACCCGCCCTTTGGAGCACAGAAAAGCAACCAGAAAGCTGACCGGAAATTCATCGAAAAAGCATTTGAAATTTCTGATGTCATCTATTCACTTCATCTGAAAAAAACAATCCCTTTCTTAGTAACAATGATCAAGGCGTTGAAAGGTGAAATCTCTCATCAAAAGGATTATGTGTTCCCAATTAATTGGATGTTTGAATTCCATCGAAAAGAAGTCGTCAAATATGACGTCACCCTGCTTCGGATCACCACATAACATTAGAATGGTACCAAAATCCGGAAACCAAAATCATAATAAGAGATATCTCTTTTCTCATCCTAGCTCAGTAGAAGTGCTTTAGTATGTCACAAGGAAGAAACAAAGATCAGAGAATTGGCGTGTTCGTCGATGTTCAAAACATGTATTATTCTGCGAAAAACTTATTCAACAAGAAAGTAAATTTTAAAACATTATTAAAAGATGCAATAGCAGAACGTCAACTAGTGCGAGCAATCGCATATGTAATCAAAGCAGATGTCAAAGACGAACAAACATTCTATAGCGTGCTAGAAGAAATCGGTTTTGAAGTTCGATCAAAGGAGCTCCAAATATTTTATGGTGGTGCAAAGAAAGGTGACTGGGACGTTGGAATTGCCATGGATGTCATGCGTCTTGCACCAAAGCTTGATACCGTCGTGCTCATCAGCGGGGACGGCGATTTCTCAGATCTCCTTGAGCATGCGAAAAGCCTCGGTTGCAGAACTGAGGTCATGGCATTCGGACGAACCACTTCTCATAAGCTCCATGAAGTTGCTGACTTTTTTATTGACCTTGAAAAAAATAACAAATACTTGCTCCCACAGAAAAATAAAAACTAGAATGTTTTAAAAACTCTTCGGCTATTGACCCCTTGCGAAAATACATACCATTATGGTAAAATGAACTAGAATAGGATGATACAAATAGGAACTAGATAGATAAAAGACAATGAGATTCATAAAAAAAAAGAGCGATTTCGATGTCTTGTTTATCTTTTAAAACGCATCCGAAAAGATAATAATATAGTACTTTATGTGCTTTCGACTTAAAAAGTACGAAGAAAAAATTGGAATGTGATTGATGTGGCACGAACAAAGACGAAGAGATTCAGAGGATCCATGACACATGGGAAAGGAAAGAAAGGCGGACGTGGTTCAGGATTACGCGGTGGTAGAGGAAACGCTGGCCTTCATAAACACAAGTTCATGCACATGCTGAAATACATGCCCGATCATTTTGGTGTCCATGGGTTCAAACGAGACGCCAGTCTTGTCAAAGATGACCGAATCATCAATGTTGGTCAGTTGGACGAAAAGTTCCATGGCAAGAAAGAAATCGACCTCTCTAAAGAAGGATTTGATAAGCTGTTAGGTGGAGGGATCGTTGAACATGGGTATAAAATCACCGTGAAATCCGCGTCTCAGAAAGCAATAGAAAAGATAGCTGAACACGGCGGAGAGGTTAAAATAGAAGAATAAAGGTTTTTACTATGGCAGAAGAGAAGAAGAGCCGTTTATATGCCTTAAAACCAATTATCGAACGCTGGCCTGCAGTGCAAAAACCAGAGATACATGTGAATTTTCGATCGAAGATATTCTGGACGGTCCTGTGTTTGATTCTCTATTTCGTTTTAACTAATATTATGATCTATGGGGTAAGTGGACAGGTACTGGATATGTTTTCCAGTTATCGCGCGATTATGGCAGGGGCATCAGGTTCAATCATGCATCTTGGTATTGGACCTATTGTCACGGCATCCATTATTCTTCAGCTCTTCGTTGGTGCAAAAATCATTAAACTCGATTTAACAAAAAAGGAGGATAAAGCCGTTTATCAGGGGACACAGAAAGTCCTGGTTATCGCTATGATCTTCATTGAAGCAATTCCGCAGGTATATGGATATCTCAGTCCGAGTGATGGGTTGACTGCGCTTGTCGGCGGTAAGGGAATGGCAGATCTGATTATCATTTTACAGTTGTTCATGGGGGCGTACCTTGTTTTCCTGATGGATGAACTGATCTCCAAATGGGGTATTGGTTCTGGTATTTCCCTGTTTATTGCTGCGGGTGTATCACAATCTCTTTTCACCGGGCTCTTCAACTGGTTACCCGGACAATCAGCACAAGCTCTGAGTGTCTCAAACCCTCCTGCAGGTGCGATCCCAGGAACGTATTATCTTGCTTCTCAGATGAACCTTGGTGAGATAGTCGATGGTGGGTTCCAAATTCTGTTCATTGGTCATGGTGGTTTTCAGAATGCGATCGTTCCATTACTCGGTACTATCGTAATTTTCCTCATCGTTACGCTTACAGAATCTTCACGGATTGAACTTCCTCTGGCCCATGCGAAGGTGCGAGGTGCTCGAGGGCGTTATCCGATTCGATTGATTTATGCTTCGAACATCCCGGTGATTCTGATAGCTGCACTGTTAGCAAATATCAATATGTTCGCATTGCTGTTTTATACCCATCCAGGACTGCAGGGATTACCTGGGATTGGGCATCAGTGGTGGATTGGAGCATATGATACATCCGGTGGTTCAACCATGCCGATTGCTGGAGGAGCGTGGTATATGTCAAACCTCAATGGCGTGAACAGTTGGCTTATGCCTATTATCAGTGGAGGATATGGTGGTCATGCGCCTTGGCAATTTGCGATTAAAACAATTATTTACATAACAATCATGATCTTTGGGTCGGTGTTGTTTGCGAAATTCTGGATTGAAACGACAGACATGGGACCAACAGCTGTTGCTAGACAAATTCAACAATCCGGGATGGTAATGCCTGGATTTAGACGAGACCCTCGTGTATTAGGGAGAGTACTCGAACGATACATCCCTGTCGTGACTGTGATTGGTGGTGCTGCAGTCGGTGCTCTCGCAGCAGGTGCTGATGCGATAGGCACCTTAGGGAACGCTAGTGGGACAGGAGTGCTACTTACTGTCGGTATTATGATTCAATTGTATGAGCAGATCGCAAAAGAACAGGCCATGGAAATGCATCCGATTCTGAGAGGATTTTTCGGAGCGGAGTAGTGAGGAAAGCCATGGGAGTCATAGTCGTAACCGGGATACCCGGTGTGGGGAAAACCACAGTGATGCAGAAGGCAGCAGAAGGAATGGATATTACCTTTGTCACCTTCGGAACCGTCATGATCGATATCGCTAAAGAACTAAATTGGGTTAAAGATCGCGATGAGATGAGAAAACTTAGTCTAGATCAGCAGAAGCAACTTCAGATAAAAACAGCAGAGAAGGTTGGTAAAATGAAAAACGTTATCGTTGACACCCATTGCACGGTGAAAACACCAAAAGGATATATGCCTGGGTTACCGGAATGGGTGCTACGAAAATTAAATCCAAGCGCCATCATCGTCGTTGAAGCAGACCCACAAGAAATCTACAATCGACGGGCGAAGGATACGACGCGGAACCGAGATCCTGATTCTGTTGAAAAAATCGCGGAGCATCAGATGATGAACCGAGCAGCAGCCATGTCCTATGCTACCCTTACCGGTGCGACCGTGAAAATCGTGTTTAATCATGACAATGCACTTGATGCAGCGGTGAAAGAAGCCGAGCCGGTGATACGATGAAAAAACTCGATGATGTCGCTCAAACAGGACAAATGCTGCTTCTCATGCTTCTTCTGTTCGTCATGATTTTAATCTTTGGTGATGCAAATATCAGAAACATCATTGCACTCTCTCTTAATTCCGTGTTTGCCCCCCTTATCGGATTCGGTGGAGCAAACCCGTTGCTAACGATCGTGATAGCCGGAGTTTTTGTGGTGTTTCTCTCATCGTTTTTTACCAATTTGTTTACGAATTGGAAAGCAATGGGCCAGGCACAGGAAGCAAGCAAGGCATTCAATAAAGAAATCCAGAAAGCAAGAAAGGAAGGCAACAGCAATCGTGTGCAGAAGCTTATGAAGATGCAACCGCAGATAATGCGCATGACGACCCAGTCATCGGGTGGTATGATGAAGTCGATGTTCTTCTTGTTTATCTTCATTGCCCCTATTTTCATCTGGCTTACCTACTTTTTAGGCAACATTGTGTATTATTCTTACTTCACCGTCCCCTGGGGTAATGGTGTCTCTTTATTTGGGCGCTCTTCTATGATTATGTCCAACTGGTTTTTCCTGTATATGATTTTCTCGTTTTTAGCAGGCCAGTTAATCCGACAAGGATTGAAATGGATAAGCTGGTCAACCTGGTGGCAGAACCTAAGGAAAACCATTAGACCGTCTGCGAAATAGGGGAACTATGACGACGATCACTATTAGTGGTCTTCCAGGAACCGGGAAAACAACCGTTGCGAGACTTTTAGAGAAACGACTTGGGTTGCGATACGTCTATTCAGGTGAGATCTTTCGACAGCTTGCGCAGAAATATAACATGTCTCTTGAGGAATTTGGAAAATATTGTGAGTCTCATCAGCAGATAGATGAGGAACTTGATCGGCATCAACTTGATATTTTACGGGAAGGAAACGTCATCGTCGAGGGACGACTCTCTGGTTGGCTTGCTTTTCAGAACCATATTGCTGCGGTGAAGGTTCTGTTATGCACTGATATTACTATCCGTGTTGGCCGCATCGTCAAACGGGAGCAAGGTGATGTTGAGAAGCGGAAAAAGGAGATACTGAAACGGGAGAAGAGTGAGGCTACTCGGTATAAAAAATATTATGGAATCGATGTACGAGATACCTCCATTTACGATGTCATCATTGATGCAGGGGATAAAACCCCTGAGGAAATCATGGAGATTATCATAACGTATCTTGGGGAATAAACGAGTTTTTATATCCTTCTGTTATTCTGTGAGTTGAAATGTCTGAGAAAATTAGTTCGTTGCCATCTTTGAAACAGAGAAAGCGGTTGATGAAAGCCTCTGTGAGTACAAATGTACATTATGGAAAAGCACCTGTGGATCGGACGGTCCGGGAGTTGTTACATAATGGTTTCATTAATCTGGACAAACCTGCTGGTCCGACGTCTCATCAGGTTGTTGCTTGGGTTAAAGAAATCTTAGAACTTGAAAAAGCAGGACATGGGGGGACCCTTGATCCTGCAGTGACTGGGGTGCTTCCTGTCGCGGTTGGCGATGCTGCTCGTGCGCTTCAAGTGCTTCTTGTTGCTGGAAAGGAATATATTGCTCTTATGAAACTTCATAAGCAGATTGAGGAAAAGAAGATTAGGGTGGTCTGTAAGAGCTTTGTGGGGGAGATTTCTCAGATGCCGCCTCTGCGCTCCGCGGTGAAACGGGTACGGCGGACTCGAGAGGTGTATTACCTTGATATTCTTGAGGTGCACGGTACTGAGGTGTTGTTCCGTGTCGGGTGTGAGGCAGGGACGTATATCCGTACCTTATGCGTCGATATCGGCAAGAAGCTAGGGTGCGGTGCGCAGCTTGCTGAACTGAGACGGACACGTGTAGGGAATATTACGGAGGATTCCGCAGTCACTTTACAGGATGTCAAAGATGCATATATCTTCTGGAAGCAAGACGGGGATGATGCGTTGTTGCGTAAGACGATTCTTTCGATGGAGCGTCTCCTTGAGGTCGTTCCGAAGATTGTCGTGCGTGATTCTGCAATTGATGCCTTGTGTCATGGTGCGAATCTTGCGATCCCCGGGGTCGTTGAAATTGATGATGATATGAAGGTAGATGAGATAGCAGCAGTGTTGTCGTTGAAAGGTGAAGGGGTCGCGCTGGTGAAAATGGAGGTTCCCTCTGCTCAAGTTATTGAGAAGGACACGGGAATCTGTGCATCTCTTGAACGGGTGTTGATGAATAAGGGGACGTATCCATCTATCTGGAAAAAAACATAAATAGGAATGGTATTGCGGTCGTTGTTTTTGCCGAGGTGGCTCAGCCTGGTACGGCGCGAGCCTGGAAAGCTCGTGGGGCTTCCGCTCCGCAGGAGTTCAAATCTCCTCCTCGGCGTTTTTTTACCAGTAAAATTTAAATAGTCTGATACCTATATTTTTATCTGATAGAATGATAGCAAAAACTGAACA